>JBJXDV010000220.1:0-2975 GCA_046153465.1 Chitinophagaceae bacterium | reverse complement strand
GCCTTAACTGAAAGCTTGACAATCATGAAAATGCTGGTGCTCGGTATTATTTCGATTCTATTCTTAGGCATTTCTTATAGTCAAGAGATATCAACTTCCCAATGGCACGGGTTCGAGAAAAAATCTTTTTCTTTTGACGGACGAACGGCCTATATCGTAAAACCTTCAACTGCCCTTGCGGGTAATCCGTGGATATGGCGGGCTTATTTTCCGGATTGGCATTATGAGATGGACAGTATTTTGGTGTCGAAAGGATTTCATATCGCGTTTATTGATTGCAGTGATATGTTTGGTAATGCCGAGTCCATGCGGATATGGGAAAATTTTTACCTGCACCTCACCGATGCCTATTCTTTCTCCAAGAAACCTGTTTTGGAGGGAGTAAGCAGGGGTGGTCTTTACATTTACGGATGGGCAAAAAGGAACCCTGATAAGGTAAGTTTTATATATGCGGAAGCTCCGGTGCTTGACATTAGAAGTTGGCCCGGTGGAAAAGGAACCGGTCGTGGCAGCGCAGATGATTGGAAAAAGTGTTTAACTGCCATTAAGATTACCGAAGCGGAAGCATCCAATTTTAGGGATAATCCCATTGACAATATTGAATCCATTGCTGCTTATAAAATTCCAACGGTACATGTAGTATGTATGCAAGACAGTATTGTTCCGGTTGCCGAGAATACTGCAATTATGGAAAAAAGATTACTACAGGCCGGAGGAAGGATCATCATCGACAACATGACTGAAGACATTTCACTGGAGGGGCATCATTTTAAAATTACCGACCCGAATCAGTATGCGGAAATGATCATGAATAAGACTATTCCTGTTTCTAAATTTATTTCATCAGGCTCTTTTATCGAATTAAATGGGAAATTAAATAATACTATTTCCAAACTACGAAACCGTAAATCGTTAACGGTCGCGTTCCTTGGAGGTTCTATTACGTATAATACTGGTTGGAGAACGAAACTTACCCAATATTTGCAGGAAACCTATCCGGCAACACAATTCAACTTTATAGCTGCAGGAATTCCTTCATTGGGTAGTTTGCCTCATTCATTTCGTTTGCAAACGGATGTATTGGATAAAGGTGTTATTGATTTGCTTTTTATTGAAGCGGCTGTAAATGATCATGCAAATAAAACGACGGAAGAAATACAGCGCCGTTCGATGGAAGGAATAATACGGCATGCCTTAGTTGCTAATCCTACTATGAATATTGTATTAATGGCATTTGCAGACGAAGATAAAAATAGTGAGTACAAAAAAAACCAGGAACCAATCGAGGTAAAGGTTCATCGCCAATTAGCGAAACATTATGGCCTGCCATTTATCAATCTTGCGAAAGAAGTATACGAAAGAATTAGTCGTGGCGAGTTTACCTGGAAAGATGATTTCAAGGATCTTCATCCTTCCCCTTATGGACAGAATCTGTACTTTCAATCTATAAAAAAAATGCTACAGCTTTCTGATCATAGCTATCGGAGAGAAGGTACCGTTGGGATAAAACGACCCGTAACCTTGGATAAAAGGAGCTATGATAAGGGAGAGTACGTAAACGTAAAAAGGGCAACCAATCTGAATGGATTTTCAATAATTGAGGAATGGTCGCCTGCCGACGATAAAGAAACGCGCGAAGGTTTCGTACGGGTTCCCGTGTTGCAAGCCACTGAAGCTGGAAGCTCATTTCGTTTAACCTTTACCGGTAATGCTGTGGGGATCGCTATCCTATCTGGACCGGATGCCGGTGTAATTGAATATAGTATTGATGATAGGAAAACGAAAAACCTTAGCCTTTTTACAGAATGGAGTAATTACCTGCACCTACCCTGGTATTTAATTTTAGGAGATGGGCTTAAAAGCGGGAAACATATTTTGGAAGTGAAAATTTTGCCTGCTGGAAGAAATTCTGCGGGCAAAGCTTGTCGGATTGTGCATTTTCTGATTAATAAATAAATTGATTATTTTCTTGAAAATAGTAGTAGAAATAAATGTAAAGAGGACAACAAATTGCTACTGTATTTTAGAAAAGCCTCGATTGCTAATTTTCTATTTCGATTTTCACAAACTTTATATCTAACTATTCATTTTGAAAGCGAATTTCAATCTTATAATTAGTACTATTTTTGATATTGGAATGAGTGCCAATATTAGCTGCACTTAAAATTTAAATTACCGATCAAGGGAAGCGATAAAGAACGTGAAAATTAAGTTAGCTTAATTGAATCTAAAGTGTAATAAGGTATTTATAATTTTTAATGGACTTGATATAATTAAGTGACAAAAGCAGCTTGGTTCTGTTAATGACATAAATGAAATAAGTTTATGGAAGACGCTTGTCTAGAAATATATAATGATTATACCCACTTTTTTCTTGCTTCCAGGAAAGGCTTCTCAAAGAATTTATACATGATTATTGCTATGGTAAAAGTGAGCAGGTAATACAATATATATTTTGTTATTACCAGCAATGTTCCATGTAAGCCTAATACTCCCATATTATCTATCAACCATGTTTTGACAATCGAGAAGTGAATAAGATAAATGGAATAAGAGGTTAAACTTACGTAGGTTGTCAGTGTTGCAATCCATCCCCTGCTACTTTTCCATTCAGACAACAATGGTAACAAGAGAAGAATGGCAATTTCCATCATTGGGAATGACATTACAACCATATACCATTTATAAAAGGATCCCCACCCTCCTTTTTCTTCCATTAGTTTAGGAAATAGAAGAAGTATTATTCCAATTAAAAAAAATATCTTTCTAAACCTGAACCATACATTGTAATAATATTTTGAAAAATAGGCTCCAAGTACCCCATACATAATACCGTCAAGACGTGTGATTACTTGTTTTCTTACCATCAGATCCCAATCCTTTGCTGTGGTTATATCTTGATCGGAAAAAATAACAATACGTAATGTAATTGTGAATAAGATAATTATTACCGCAATGAACAGAACTGCCCTGCT
>JBJXDV010000219.1:0-3302 GCA_046153465.1 Chitinophagaceae bacterium | reverse complement strand
ATGGTCGGCAGATAATGTTCCTGCAAACTGGACTTCTTTCAGAGAGAAATGGTTTACTATTTTTCAATACAGGCAAATTGCCAGCATAACCGGCTTTGTGAGTTTATTGATTGGCGCTGTGTTTGGGACAAAATAATTTTTTGCAACTGGTCAAATTACGAACATGAGACTTTTTATCAAAACAATATTTTTTACTTTATTAACAATTCCACTTATGGCACAAAACAATATTTTATTTATGTCTGCTACAGAAATAGCAGCTAAAATCAGGAACAAGGAAGTTACTTCCTATGAAGTTGTATCTACTTATTTACAACAAATAGAAGCACAAAACGGAATTTTTAATGCATTAGTTTTAGTAGATAAGGAAAATGCTTTACGTCAGGCTACATTAGCAGATGAAGCTATTAAGAATGGGAATCATTTAGGGAAACTACATGGTGTCCCTATCACGATTAAGGATAATTATTTGACGCAAGGATTGACAACCACGTCAGGATATGAACCATTGCGAAACCATATTCCAACAAAAGATGCTGAACTTGTAAAACTGCTAATATCTGAAGGCGCCATTATTATTGGTAAAACCACTTTATCGGTTTTAGCCATGGACATGCAGGCTGATAATACTATTTTCGGAAAAACGAATAATGCTTGGGATATTAATAGAACCAGCGGAGGAAGCAGCGGTGGTTGTGCTGTTGCACTTGCAACCGGTATGACTTCTTTATCAATCGGCAACGATTTGGCAGGGTCTATTCGGCTTCCATCAGCTTATTGCGGGGTATATGGTTTTAAACCCACTTTTGGAGTGGTATCAATTAATGGCATTCAAACTGACCCAAAAGAATCTGTCAATGGTCTCAAATCATTAGCTGTTGCAGGTCCATTAGCGAGAACTATTGAAGATTTGCAACTTGCTATGGATATAATAGCAAATACCACCAACCCCGATAAAAAACTAATACCCATAGACAGATATACGGATACTATTGACATAAAGCACATAAAAATTGCATGGACTGATGAGTTTGGTGGTGTACCTGTTGATACTGAAATTAAAAAGGCGATTCAGGATTACGTTTCAAAGTTAGAAAAATCGGGCGCTACGGTTGTAAAAATTACGCCCCCAATTGACTTTCATTTGGCATGGAAAACCTGGGGAAGTTTTGTCGGTATGCAAGGTGGTTACAAGACTTCAAATTTTGCAAAATGGATAGGGAATCCGTTTATAAAAGGAGTTCTGAAAGATGTGCCAATGCATCAGAATGTTGTAAAACCAACTTCGGTGGAAAAATATATGGAAGCATTAAACATACAGGAATCGTTAATTACACAGATGGAGAATTTTTTAGACAATTTTGATGTGTTTATTTGTCCTGTAAGCTCAGTAAAGGCTTTTCCACATCATAAGCCGACTAAAAAGTTAGGAAATTTTAATATTTACAACAACCCAATAGCAGTAAACAAGGAGTTCATGCATTATTATATGGCTACACAAGCCTATACTACTCCATTTACACTTACTGAAAATCCTGTTTTGTCTATGCCAATTTCACTCAGTAAAGATTCCTTACCTATTGGTGTTCAGGTAATCGGTAAACGTTATTCAGATTTCAGATTGCTGAAAATTGGAATGGTATTACACAACTATGCTGAACAATTTAAATATCCTTTAGAATAATTTTAATTTTGGAATTGACGAACAATGCTAGCAGGTAACAGCTTTGTATTTTTTGCAATAACTTTAGAAGAACCTATATTTTTTTTCAAAACCTAATTTTATATTTTTATGAAAAATTTTTTTATTACTTGGTTTGTTGTCATGCTTCCTTTTTATGCTTTTTGCCAATCGGGTAAAACTTGTGATTGCAAAAAGGATTTGGATTTTGTGATTAACCATCTCGAAAACCATTATGCTGGTTTTCAGGACAATGTTACTTCAAAAAACAAAAAATCCTATCAAACTTTAAAGAAAAGTTTGATCGAAAAAGCCAACAAAAACAAACAAACCCCAATTACTTGTTTGGCTTTGTTGAAAGAATACACCAACTTTTTTCGGGATAATCATTTACATGCTGAATTTCATCAAACACTACAGGTAGATGCAAGTTCACCAGAATCGGTCAAAGCCTTTAAAGAGAGCAACCTTTTTCGAGAATGGGAGCGAATACCATACGATTCCACCAAAATTTGGCAATATTTGGCAAAAAGCAAAGACCCTTTGGAAGGGATTTATGACAACGCTAATTATCAAGTGGCAGTGATGCGTAGCCCTACCCATTGGCGAGATTATTATGGAATTATTACCCAGACCAAATCTCCATTATGGGAAAAAGGGCAAGTGAAAGTAGAATTTAAGAAAATAGACGCTAAAAATTTTCTATTTATCAAACATTTGCAAAATTATCAAACCATAGTCAATTATTCAGAAAGCGAAAATCCTGTACCGACTAATTTTGATGCCAATAAAATTTTCCCTACAAGTTCTTCAACAAAACCTTCTGCTTTCAATATGCCCCCCGAGGGAGATTGGTTTCAATTTAAGGTTCTTAATGATAGCACCACTTATCTACATATTAAGTCTTTCGATCCCTCTTTACAAAGCAAATTTGATTCGATATATAAGCAAATTACTCCTATTTTGGAACAAAAACCATATTTGATAATTGACCTACGAAGTAATGGCGGGGGAACTGTAAGTGGTTGGTATCCTTTACGTAAATATCTTTATACCCGTCCTATTCCAAAAAAGAAATATGACTATTATTGTTCGAGTGAAATTATCAAAGAGTATGAAGAAATGCTGGTAATGATCGAGAAAAATAAGGAGGCTTATGGAGTTGAGATGCTCAATGCCATTAAGAGTGTTATAGAACGCCTAAAAAAGGCTAAATTAGGTACTTTTGTTCCCGCAGATCAGCCCTCTGATATGAACGAATCCTATCAAGCCGAACGGATTGAACCTACACCAAAAAAAATATTCATGATGTATAACCGTGAGAGTGCTAGCGCGGCAGAGGGTTTTATATTAGAAGGTTTACAAAGTGATAAAGTTTTACTTTTTGGTGAAAATTCGGGTGGATTTATTGCTTTTGGAAATATAACACCTGCCCAAACTCCTTCAGGTTTTACGCTTTATCGTGCTACTTCTCGTTTTTTAGACCATTTCCCTTACGAAAAAACAGGGATTCCACCACATATTAAAGCAACGAATGATAAGGATTGGATTGAACAAACCCATTCACTTTGGCAAAAGGTAGGGAAGAAAAAATAATTTTCTCCTATTGTTCGTAGTTTGT
>JBJXDV010000218.1:0-3928 GCA_046153465.1 Chitinophagaceae bacterium | reverse complement strand
GGTCAAAATGATATTAGTAACGGCGGCACAAAAGACCTAGTGGTAATGGATGATTTCTTATACGATGAGCCAGTTAAGAGATAGATATTACTAAAGAAGGATTAACAAAAAACTAAGATACTTTTTTTCAGGAAAGTGTAAGAGCGATCCGCCGGAACGATGGTTCTGGCGGAATTTTTTTATAAACTTTGCTAACAGAGGTACATTATCTTCATGGTTGATGAAATGTTCAGTTCTATATATTGCCCTATTTATTTCAGTTAATCTGTTGGCACAATCGCCTGTTTTGTATTTCCGCAATCTTACAACCGGCAATGGCCTTTCACACAATAAAGTAAACTGCATTTTACAAGATCAGCGTGGATTTTTATGGATGGGTACAAATGATGGTTTAAACAGATACGATGGAAACCAGTTCCAGGTATTCAGGCACGAACCTTCAGATACGTCTACCATATCGGGAAATATTATTACAGATCTGCTGGAAGATACTAAAGGTGTTTTATGGATTGCTACTGCAGACGGTGGGCTTAGCCGTTATGATTTTAAGCTTGCGCCAGAAAAGCAATTTCATCAGTATAAACATTCGGTTTCTGATACAAATTCTATTCCTGGAAATATTATAAATGCATTAGTGGAAGATACACAGGGGAAATTATGGCTGGCAACCAGTGGAAATGGAATACTACGGTTTGATAAAGCGAGCGAAAAATTTTCAGAACCTGTTTGGCGAAAATCCCGAACCTGTTTGGATCTCTGCTCGGATGCAAAAGGAATAATTTGGGCAGGGGGCCAGGGAGGCGGGCTTATTAAAATCGATCCTGTTAGTCTTCGTTTTGAAGAAGATATTCGTTACCGTGATGTATATGCGAAACTTCCGCATATGACAGTAGCGGCCCTTTTTAATGATAGCCATAACAATATTTGGATGGGCTCCTGGGATAAAGTTGTTTATCAAATTTCTGCTGTAAGCCAAAAAGAAGAAGTGTTTAAACAATCCACTAAATCATTTTCCTTTTCCTTAGACGATCCGCTAAGTTTTGCAGAAGATAACAGAAAGTTTATTTGGATTGGTGGTAAATATAATGGCCTGCATTTATTTGATCCGCTAACAAAAAATTTTTTTAATTATCGTCATGATGCAGCCCGGGAAGGAACCCTGGCTGATAACCAGGTGAATTGTGTTTTTATTGATCGATCAGGTATTGTATGGATAGGAACCAACCGTGGTATAAGCATTAACGATCCTACCCAACAACAATTTGTGCAAACCTTTCTTCCATCCTCTTCTTCAAATCAAATCCTGTATGATTTTATAACTGACGAGCTGGGAAGACTTATGATTGGTTGTACAAACGGCTTGTATGTTCGCCAGAAGGACGAATCATTTCAATATCAACCCTTATTGTATAAGGGTGAAAAACTATCAGCAACTAAATTTTATAAAGATGGTAGTGACTTATATGTAGGTACCAATATTTCTTTGTTCAGGTTTGCAAACGATAAAAGAAAAATAGAATTACTGCCGAATACAGAAGAGGATGTGGTAATGAAGCGAATTATAGAGTCAAGAGTAGTATCCATGGTCAAAGATACTATTGATGGTCATTCCGTTTTACTGGTTTCTCCCTATGGACATTATTTTACTTATTATGATTTTTCAGAACAAAAATGGGTGAACCGTCAGGATAGTATCCGTCGGATTATTAAATCATTCAATATAAAAGACAACCTTATACGCAAATTCTTTAAAAGCAAAACCGGTACAATTTGGGTTGCTACTGCTAAAGCAGGGTTAGGTGAATGGCTAAAAGCACCTTCTCCCCAATTAAAGTATTATACTAATATACCCGGAGACCAAACAAGTATTGGCAACAATAACATATATGATATAGCAGAAGATACAAACGCAAATCTTTGGGTAAGTACTTATGGAGGCGGATTGTATTATTTTAATATTGTTACAAAGCATTTTCAACATATCGCTGCTTCACATAATCTGGCAGAGGGTATTCAGGTTGATAAAAAAGGAAATATCTGGATGATAGCCAATGGAAACCTTCATAAATATGACCCATACAGAAAATCATATACCAGCTTTCAATTACCCGATGTTGAAAAAACGGGTGGGGTTCGTGGTTCTATTTTTAAAGAGGAGGGGTCCGGGAAAATGTATGTTACCGGAACAGATTACTTCATTATATTTCATCCCGATTCTTTGATAGACAGGAGTGCCCCACCCGGTGTTTTCTTTACTGATTTCAGCATTTTTAATAATTCAAAAAGTGATTTATTATACGGCAGCCCAATAAGCCTTGAGCATAATGAAAATTTTTTTTCGGTTGAATATGCGGCACCTTCCTATCAGGAAGGATACCCTCCTCAATATGCGCATATGCTTGAAGGATTTGAAAAAAATTGGGTAGAAGATAATGGGAAAGCTTATTATACTAACCTTGACGGCGGCGAATATATTTTTAAAGTAAGAGCTACTGTAAAACCAGGTGTATGGAGCAAAGAGATTGCTTCTCTTAGAATTTTTATAACTCCTCCTTTTTGGAAACGGTGGTGGTTTTATGTTTTATTCGCCGCAATAATTGGCCTTATCGTTTATATTGTCTATCGTTATCGTATAAATGAATTATTAAAAAGGCAGTCAATACGAAATAAGATAGCACAGGATCTGCACGATAATGTGGGCTCAACACTTAGTAGTATTTCTGTGTATAGCCAGGTAGCAAAAATTTACCAGTACCAGGGAAAAAATGAAGCGTTGGAGGATACGCTTGAAAAGATAAGTGGTACATCGAGCGAAATGATTTCAGAAATGAATGATATTGTTTGGGCAATAAACCCCCGCAACGATAATATGGAAACTATTTTGCAGCGGATGGAATCTTTTGCCCGGCCCTTGTTAGCATCTCAGGAGATACAATTCTATTTTGAGTATGATGCTTCAGTAAAGCAAATGAATCTGGAAATGACTAAACGAAAAAATTTTTACCTTATTTTTAAAGAAGCTGTAAACAATGTATTGAAATATGCTGCCTGTTCTCAGCTTTTTGTAACGATTAGATACCAGCATCACCTTCTGGAATTGTCAATTAGAGACGACGGAAAAGGGTTTGATAGGATCAGTACAAAATCAACCCATTCTTTAGCCGGAAATGGATTACAAAATATGGAGCGAAGGGCACTAGAAATGAAAGGAACCATTTCGATTCGTAGTGAATTGGGAATAGGAACAACTATTTTGCTTCGTTTTCCTCTCCCCTGATTTGGTGATAGGAGAAGGATTAAATTGACAGACCTTTATATAAATAATGAATATGAGTTTACGCATTGCCATTTTCGACGATAATAAAAATATAAGAGATAGCATTTCATTGTTGCTAGCTACTGTACCACAGTTTGAAGTAGTGGGTTCATTTAACCATGTATTGGATTGCGTAAAGGATGTGAGTGGTTGTAAACCAGATATTTTGTTGATGGATATTGAAATGCCTGGTATGACTGGAATTGAAGCAGTAATAAAAATTAAAAAAGAATTTCCGCATATTCAGGTATTAATGCAAACAGTTTTTGAAGATGATGATCGCGTATTTGATTCTATTTGTGCAGGCGCTTCGGGATACATTCTTAAAAATTTCCTCAATACAAAACTGGTTGACTCTATTAATGAACTTCAATATGGCGGTTCTCCTATGAGCCCTTCTATTGCCCGAAAGGTGTTGAATAAAATGCAATCTGTTTCTTCAGTTATTAAACCGGAAGCTGCACCCGACTATCACTTAACAACCCGCGAAAAAGAAGTATTAACCTGCCTGGTAAACGGGTTGAGTTATAAAATGATTGGAGCCGAGCTAACAATTAGCTATGAAACTGTTCGCTCCCACGTAAAAAAAATATACGAAAAACTTCATGTGGC
>JBJXDV010000217.1:0-2911 GCA_046153465.1 Chitinophagaceae bacterium | reverse complement strand
GCATCGGTAACAAAATACCCTTTGGCTGTAATGCTGTAATCTTCATTAGCAGCCCGGTCTTTGATATAGCGGTAGCGAAGGGAAGCATTCCAACCGTTCTCCTGCTGATACATTAAGCCCCCGGTACTCGTAAGTGCCGGAGCCAGTGGAATGTAGTTTTCACCTTTGGCTTCTTCAATACTTCTGGCGTGTGCAAAGTTGATGTTGGCATCAGCAAAAAGATGAGTCAGAACCTGGTAACGTGCAGAAATATCCACACCATACCTTCTTGTTTTTCCTCCCGGTTCTACAATTCCTTCATCACCTACATATACAAATTCCTGCTGCAGGTACAAATGCCAGGCGGTAGCATTCACCAGTATTTTTGGAAATGGTTTGTAAACCAAACCAAGATCGGTGCTATAGGAGGCGGGAAGAATTTGTCTTCCGCCCTGTGGTATCACCACTCTGGTATCGTTGCTATGAAAACCTTTACCGTTTTTGAAATAGAATTGAAGCTGCTTGCTTGCTGTGTATTGGATGTTTAATTTAGGGCTGATGATGAATTGATGCTGAGAGGGAAGTAACGCATTGATTTTATCTATGTACGAAAATTGAAAATAATCGGCTCTTATACCGCCATTCAATAACCAATTTCCAATTTCAATTTTTTCATCTGCAAAAACAAAAGCATTGGCTTCACGAATATTACCCAATTGAATGGCATCAATTAGTGTTGTTTTATTCAATGTATGCGATAGTTCCGAATTTTGAGTAGCATCATAACGTATACCAATACCAATATTACTTACTGAACCTGCATTGCCAATATTTCTGTTAAACCTGTAGTTTGTCTGACCTCCAAAAATGTTACGGTATTCTGTTTGTTTAATCTGATCACCATTTACCGGATCATTTAAGAAAAAGGTGAAGTTGGAAAAAAGATTAAAATGATAACGACTAAAATACATCTGGTGTTCCAGTACATCATTGTTACGGAAACGATGCACCAGTTTTGTATTTATGTTGATCCTTCCGGTAAAGCCCCCTTCGGTGTTATCAATAGCACCAAAGCGACCAATGGTTCCATTCTTTACTGCCCTTTCAGGAATTTGCCCTGAAGCATCCCAAATGCTGTTAAACATATTGGCACTTACAAAAAGTTTAGTATGCTCATTCAGATGCACATGATATTTTCCCCAGATATTAAACCGGTTAAAATTTTGAGCACTTACAAACGGACCGTCCGAATATAAAAATTCAGCAGCAACATACGCACTTTGATCCTTTAAGGTATTTGGCAGTAAATTGAACATTGCCAGCGTACGAACAGTATTGAACTGACCCGCTTCCTGCTGAATGCTGTTTTTATCTAATTTGTTTTTTGTTTGAAGCTCAACATATCCTGCCGTGTTAAAGTTCCCTTTATCGGCATAATAACTTCCTTTTCCGTAATCAATATTTTTTACAAGCTCAGGTATTACAAAATGCATATCGGCATATCCCTGGCCATGTGCATGTGAAACCATATTTACCGGCATCCCGTCAACAGTTATTTGCACATCGGTGCCATGGTCTACATCAAATCCACGTAGAAAAATCTGCTCCGCCTTACCACCGCCCTGATGCTGCGCAATAAATAAACCCGGAACATATCGTAAAAAATCCTGGGCTGAGTTAACAGGACGTAAACCCAAATCAATTTTACTGATTGTAGTTGCAGCACCAATTTGAGTTCCATTACGGATGATGATTTCTTTCAGAGTAACAGCGGTGGGTTTTAATTTAATTTCTTTACCTGTTTTTGATGCTTCAATTAGCTGAAGGGTGTAGCCAATAGCAAAAACAGAAATAGTTGGTTCATTTGCTGTTAGTTCCAGAATAAATACACCGTCTTTATCTGAAATCGAAATATTCTTCCCGTTCTGGACAATAGCGCCATCTACGGGTTCATTTGTAATTTGATCAATAATACGACTGCTGAATTTTATCTGCGCTTGTATAGTTACTGTTGTAAATAGTAACAAAATAAGGAGCGGTAATAGTTTGAGATACAGTTGTTTCATTTCACATTGTTTAAAGCGTGTTAAGTTGTTGTTTGATTTCATCGGTTATAACCGGACCCAGTTCAAAACTGCTGTTGAGCGCCTGATTTAAATAATTCCAGGCTTTTTCTTTGTTTCCATTTTGTTTATATATAAGGCCTAAATGATAGAGTGCTTCAGGTTCAAAATTTTTATTGAGTACTTTTTCATTGGCAATTGCTAAAGCTTCCGGCAGTTGGTTTGATTGATAATAGGCCCACGCTAATAAGTCATAGCTCTGCGGGGTAGGGCGGTTGTTTACTTCTGTTTGAGCAATTGTAAGTGCTTTAGCTGCCAATTCTTTTTGTTCAATTAAAATTTCAAAAACATATTTATTGTACATATCGCCGTATGCAGGATTCTTTACAGCCTGTAAAAAGCGAGTTGTATAAAATTGTTTTTGCGCTTCATTGTTTTCATAAGCTGCAATTTCTGCCAGGAGATAATCATAATCAGGGACAGGATGATGAAGTTGCAGCGTATGAAGAATTTTTTTTGCCAGTTCTGTATTATGATCATAGGAGAAGGCAATCCATGCAATGCCCCTGAGCGCATGATAATAATGGGGATCGGTAGCTAATACTTTTTTATAGAGTTTATAGGCTTCTTTAACTTTATTTTGATGGCTGTACATATCAGCCAGATTGCTCTGTGCCCAAAGCAATAATTGATTATTTTCAGATGCTTCTGCTTTTAGTAGTGCCTGCTCCATCGCTTTAAGTGTTTCTTCAGTATTCCCAAGATGATCCTGCAACTTGGCATATCTGATCAGGTATTCAAATGCCTTTTTATCTTTTAACTGATTAAGGATGGAGGCAGCCCATGAAAAATTACCTAACTCAACAGCT
>JBJXDV010000216.1:0-2765 GCA_046153465.1 Chitinophagaceae bacterium | reverse complement strand
TCATACTTTTGCAGCCGAAAAGGGGCTATTGAATAGTCATTGTTGAATAAAAACCCGAGATATCCGGTGGTTTTTATCATTGGAAAAATCGGAGTGGATTTTTTTTTACTATGCACTATTCACTATTGATCATTCACTATTTATTATTATGCTGGCAGGATTAACAAACGTAACATTTGAATTTGGAGCCCGGGTTATTATTCAGGATGCTACCTGGCATATTCAACCTGGCGAACGAATTGGATTAATTGGATACAATGGAACTGGTAAATCAACGCTGTTAAAATTACTGGTTGGAGAATACCTTGCTTCTGCAGGTACCGTTGAAAGAAGTCGTAGTACCAGTATTGGTTACTTGCATCAGGACCTTCTTAGTTTTGATACGAACAATTCCATTCTTGAAGTAGCCTTAAGTGCTTTTGAGCGGGTACTGCAACTTGAAAAAGAAATTGAAGAAATAGGAAAAGAACTCGAAAAAACAGGCGATGAAAAAACGCTTCATGAATATACTGATCGGCTGCACGAATTAGAAACCCTGGGCGGATATACTATTCATCACAAAACGGAGGAAGTGTTACAGGGACTTGGATTTAGTAACTCCGATTTACAACGTCCCTATCGCGAGTTTAGTGGAGGTTGGCGCATGCGGGTATTGCTTGCAAAAATGATTTTACAACAGCCCGATTTACTATTGCTGGATGAACCTACCAACCACCTCGATTTACCTTCCATTGAGTGGTTGGAAAAATACCTTGTGCACTACCAGGGTTCGGTTGTAATTGTAAGCCACGACAAATATTTCCTCAACCGGATGGTTACAAAAATTGTTGAACTTTATCAACAGGAATTAAATATTTATAATGGTAACTATGATTATTACGAAAAGGAAAAAGCCATTCGGATAGATCAGCAGCAAAAAGCTTTTGAAAACCAACAGGATTATATTCGTCAGCAGGAACGTTTTATCGAGCGTTTTAAAGCGAAAGCGAGTAAGGCAGCGCAGGCTCAAAGTATTCAGAAGCGTTTGGATAAATTGGATAAGATTGAAGATGTAGAACTTGAACGGCCGAATATTAAGATCAATTTTAGGGTTGATAAAATTCCGGGGAAAGTGCTTGCCGAATTAAAACATATTACAAAATCATTTGGAGAAAATACGATTGTAAAAAATACTTCGGCAGAAATTAGCAGAGGTGATAAAATAGCATTGATTGGCGCAAACGGAAAAGGGAAATCCACCCTGTTACGAATTATTGCCGGAGCAGAAACATTTACCGGCGATCGCAAATGGGGTCATAATGTAGAAGAAAGTTTTTATGCACAGCATCAGTTAGAAGCGTTGAATGTAAATAATACAGTGTTGGATGAAATGAAAGAATGTGGCAGCCAGTTAAATGACCCGGAATTAAGAAATCTTTTGGGCTGTTTCTTATTTGGCGGAGATGATATCGACAAAAAAATAAAAGTTTTAAGTGGAGGCGAAAAAGCAAGGGTAGCTTTAGCGAAAACCATTGTAAGCAAAGCAAATTTTTTACTGCTGGATGAACCCACCAATCACCTTGATATGCATTCGGTAGAATTGCTAGCCGACTCATTAAAAAAATATGAAGGTTCTTATATTTTTGTGAGCCATGATCGTTATTTTATTTCAAAAGCAGCAAATAAAATCTGGGAAATTGTTGACCAGGAGATAAAAGAGTTTGCAGGCGGTTATGAAGAATGGGTTCAATGGAAAGAAAGAACTGCAAAGGCAGAAGTTCGTGTTTCAAAACCGAACGAAAAAATAAAAGAAAAAACAACACCGCCTACCACTGTAAACAAGCCGGCAACTGAAACAAAGGCAGCAGGTCAACCAATCAATAAAGAAACCAAAAAAGAGTTACAGCGGCAGCAGAAAATTTTTCAGCAATTAGAGGAAAGAATTGCGCAGGCAACTACTCAGCAAATTCAGGTTCAGGCTTCGCTTCAATTACCAGAAATATATGCTGACCGGAATAAATTTCAGCAGGCAGAAATCAATCTTAAAAAAATAAACCAGGAATTAGGTATCCTTACTAAAGAATACGAACAGGTTTTTGAAAAAATTATGCAACTGGAATCGAATGGTGGCAACTAAGGGAACTGGTTAATCTCGGATGACCTTTTCGAAAAGTTATACGATCAATTCATAAATAACGCTACCTTAGTGGCTTTCAAAAATAAAATTCTTAATTATGCAAAAGCGACTGCTTTCTATGTTTATCATTCCAATAATGGTAGCATTTGTTTCTATTTCTTTTAGTTCCTGTAAAGGAGTTAAAGATTCTGACCTTCAAACTTCTATTGAAACGGCATTAAAAGCCGATCCGGATTTGTCCTCTCTTGCTGTTACCGTGAAGGATGGTGTAGCAACTATTGCGGGAGAATGCAAAGATGATGCATTAAAAGCCAAATGTGAAGAATTGGCAAAAGGTATTAAAGGGGTAAAAAATGTAATTAATAATTGTACCATTACACCTCCCCCCCCTACTCCTGCCCCAGTAGAAATTGCTGTTGACGATCCGCTGATGAAAGCAGTTGCAGACGCTACCAAAGATTTCCCGACAGTGAAAGCAGCAGTAAAAGATGGAGTTATTACGCTTACAGGAGAAATTAAAAAAGCAAACTTATCAAAACTGATGATGGTTTTGAATACTCTTAAGCCAAAGAAAATTGAAAATCAATTAACCATTAAATAATATTGGAGGAACATTTTATGGCCTTACAAGATAAATATAGAGAACTGG
>JBJXDV010000215.1:0-6591 GCA_046153465.1 Chitinophagaceae bacterium | reverse complement strand
TGCATGATCGTACATATTTCTTGAAGACCTCGGAACAACTACTTCTGTTTTTTCAAAACCCGTAAGGTTTGGAATGCGTATTAATTTTTCGGGATTTCCACCAGTTACACAAGCTGCAGTTACATGTTTGAGTCCAGCAGCACATCCCGCCGATACGATTCCCCATTCAGCACCTGTTAAAGTTGACAGTCGTTTTCCTATGCCATCTGCCAACTCATCATATTGTACAAAATCTTTAGAGGCAGCTTCCATAGCAGCACGCACCTCGGGTCTTTCAATAGATCCTCCAATAATGGTAAAAGTGCCCCTGCAATTAATGATGGGTTCAACACCTATCGACTGAAAAATATTATTATCAATTATTAAATTACCTCCCCCGGCAGATGTTCCAAGGCCACCGCCAAATAAATCAGTTTCATTACCTGGCCCTGCGAGGGCAGATTTTGAATGAAACAAGCTTGCTGCCAGTGGCAATAAGGTTAATCCCTTCAAAACATTTCTTCGTTTCATATAATAGGTATTAAAAGATTTATTGAATACATCATTACTATTAAAATTATTGCATTCCTTGCTGAATAAACAAGAATTAAAACAAGCAAAAATAGATTCGGTTAGTTTCAATTTTTCGTTAGTATGTTCCAGCTTGGGCTCCCCGCCTGCTTAAAATAATAACCACAAACAGTAAACTAAATATAGTTTAATTTTAAAATCATCAAACAAAAGACTCATTGGTTTTCCTGATTGACGAGGGTTTTGCGAGGGTGGAAAATTGCAACCGATTGTGTAGAAAAATATTCTATTGGAACTCTTTTGTATTTTTATTGCAGCCGCCTGGGGTTGAGTAGAACGAATGACAAAGCCCGCGATCGGCTGGATCAGAGTTGATCATACTTGTGTTGTACAGACTAACGCGTTATCAATTCATCTATGATTTGAAATATCTGTCAGGAACAGATTAATTCATTAAGAAAAATCGATTTATCTTTTAGATTATATTTAAATCACAACTAAAATATATTCTCATGCAGGTTCAACGCAGGTCAATGCTTAAAAAAATAGGCGCATCACTGGTTGCCCTTACAGGTTTTGGTATGGCAGCAAATGCAAAAAATGAAAATCGTAATGCAAAAGAAGTTTTTAATGTAGTCGATGAGCAGGATATTCCACTTTTTTCCGGCGCCACAAAATTTGGTGGAATGGTTTTTATTGCAGGTAAAGGGGCGCATTTTGTTGGGGATATTAAATCACATACCGATCATGTGTTGAAGGAACTCGAAAAGGAATTAATCAATGCAGGGTCTTCGATGGAAAAAGTATTAAAAGTGACCGTTTATCTAAATGATATAAACGATTACAAAGGAATGAACGAAGTATTCAAAGGCAGGTTTGGTCCAAAACCTCCCGTACGTTCAACGATAGCAGTCGCAAAAGGAGGCGTACCGGGGGATTCATTAGTAGAAATGGATTGCATTGCATTTGTTTAAATGAAATCATTCAATTTATTATTGTAGAACGTTTAATACCTTCTAACATGAAACGAAGAGACCTCTTAAAAAATTTAACCCTACTTCCTGTAGCAAGTGTTACCGGCACTTTATTCACTCCCGAAACAGCAGCAGCCAATACACCCACCATTTCGAAACGTGATCTGTTCAAAGAACTGGGCGTACGAACTTTTATAAATGCGGCCGGCACTTATACATTTATGACGGGTTCCTTAATGCATAAAGAAGTTGTAGAAGCGATTCGAATTGCTTCAGAAGAATTTTGTTTGCTGGATGAATTACAAGATAAGGCAGGTGCAAAGATAGCTTCATTGGTAAGATCAGAATCTGCAGTAGTCACTTCCGGGGCGTTTTCGGGTATGACGCTTGGATTAGCGGGTATACTTACAGGTATGGATCAAAAAAAAGTTGAGCAATTACCTCACCTGGAAAATTCTGGAATGAAAACGGAGGTAATTTGCCAGAAGGCCCACGATATCGGGTACAATCATGCGTTTATGAACACAGGTTGTAAAATAGTGATGGTAGAAACCGTTGAAGAATTAGAGAATGCAATTAATGATAAAACAGCTCTTTTGCATTTTTTAAATATCGAAGCAGACAAAGGAAAAATTATGCAGGAAGAATGGGTGGCCCTGGGTAAAAAACATGGTATTCCAACTTCTATTGATATTGCCGCCGATGTTCCTCCGGTTTCTAATCTATGGCGCTTTAACGAAATGGGCTTTAGCTTCGTGGTAATATCAGGTGGTAAAGCAATAAAGGGACCGCAAAGTGCAGGGTTATTAATGGGTAAAAAAGAAATTATTGCTGCTGCGCGATTATCCATGCCTCCTCGTGGTTCAACTATCGGGCGTGGTATGAAAGTAAACAAAGAAGAAATAGTCGGTATGTATGTTGCCATTGAACACTATCTAAATTACGATCATGAAAAAGAATGGAAAGAATGGGAAGGCCGGGTTGCTACTATTCAAAATGCTATTCGTTCTATCAATGGTGTTACAACAGAAATAAAAGTTCCTGCATTAGGAAATATTACTCCTACCCTTCATGTAACCTGGAGCAATAAAGTAAATATCACTTCAAAAGAGTTGCAGGAAAAATTGCGTAATGGAAGTCCCTCCATTGAAATAGTAAACAACGGAGATACCCATATTAGTATTACCACCTGGGTAATGAAAGCCGGTGAAGAAAAAGTGGTTGCCAAGCGCTTACAGGAAGAGTTGCAAAAAAAAGCTATTGCCTGATTGTATAGTAAAGACAACAGGCTGTTTTCTACTTTCATCTAAACTGTTTGATTTGATTTATGCAAACTGATATACCGGATAATAAATACAGATTCCTTTGGCTATTGCTATTGGTGGTACTGATAGCTGTCGCTTTTACACACTGTAAACATTCAGGAATTCCGAATGGTGATGCCGATAATGGTGGACTGCAGCTACCCGTAAATTTTGAAGCCGTGGTGGTAGCCGACAGTGTGGGTGCGGCCCGGCATTTAGTGGTGAATGATAATGGCGACATATATATTAAACTCAGGGCTTCTTATCCAGATGGAAGTAATGTAGTGCTTCGTGATGAAGACAATGACGGCAAAGCTGATATTAGTAGGAAATTCGGAGTATATGAAGATTCTATGGGATACGGCACCTCCATGCGCATTTACAATGGCTATTTGTATTTCAGTTCAACAGATAAAGTGTTCCGTTGTAAAATGAAACCGGGTGAAATGATTCCGGATACAGCACTTGAAACAATTCTAACCGACGACTATAAAAACGATATACACGGATCTAACCATACGGCTAAACCGATAACATTTGATGATAAAGGAAATATGTTTGTACCGTTTGGTTCGCCCTCCGATGTTTGCCAGGAAATCGATAGGGTTCCTTCCTCACCCGGGCAAAATCCTTGCCCGCAATTGGAGGAACATGCGGGGATATGGATGTTTGATCCAAATAAAAAAAATCAAACGATTAAAGATGGCAAGCGCTACGCAACAGGTATTAGAAGTGCGGTAGCCATCACTTGGAATAAAGAAGACAATAATTTATTTATCGTTCAACATGGACGAGATGAAATGCATCGTACCTGGCCCGACAAATATAGTATCTGGCAAAGTGCCTTATTGCCATCTGAAGAATTTCTACGAATAAAAGAAGGAGCCAATGCAGGTTGGCCTTATTATTATTATGACCAAATGAAGGGGAAAAAATTATTGAACCCTGAGTATGGCGGTGATGGAAACATTGAAGGAAAGGGTAACGAGTACGAACAGCCTTTAATTGGCTTTCCGGGTCATTGGGCTCCTAATGATTTATTATTTTATACCGGCGACCAATTTCCGGAACACTATAAACATGGCGCTTTTATAACCTTTCATGGTTCTACCATTCGTGCTCCCTATTCGCAGTCGGGCTATTTTGTTGCCTTTGTACCATTTAAAAACGGCAAGCCATCAGGCCCCTGGGAAGTTTTTGCAGATGGATTTGCAGGCATGGATACAATAATTAATACCACTGATGCAAAATGCCGTCCGATGGGTTTGGCACAAGGTCCGGACGGGTCTTTATATATCAGCGATTCGAGGAAAGGGAAAATTTGGCGGGTTGTTTTCAAAGGGGATAAAACAAAATTTGGTGCGGAACAACTATCAATCATGGAGAAACGAAAAATGAGTGCACATATCAGAACACCCGATGAGATCGCCGATAATTTACAAAAGGATGTAGTCGTTGGAGGTGAACAAATTTATAGAATGTATTGTGTTACCTGTCATTTGTATGATGGGAAGGGCGATGGGAGCCGTTTTCCTCCTTTAGACAGTGCTGACTATGTAGTGGGTGAAAAAAAACGTTTAATATCTATTTTGCTTAATGGCATGCAACAGCAGATAACCGTAAAGGGAAAATCTTTTAACGGATTAATGCCCAGCCATTCATTTTTATCAGACAACGATCTCGCACTCGTACTAACCTATATCCGTACCAATTTTAATAATAAAGCAGAACCTATCAATAAAGAAGAAGTAACGGCTCAGCGAAAGCCATCTCTACCCAGGAAATAAATCTATTCATATGAAAAGAATGTTTTGCTTATGTTATTTAATCGCCAGTTTGGCAATTGCTGCTAACGCCCAGGCTTATGATATTGTTATTAAAGGAGGCCATGTAATTGATCCTAAAAATAATATTGACGGCATCATGGATATTGCGGTACTGGATGGAAAAATTGCAAAACTATCAACAACGATTGATGCCACTAACGCAGTTCGCGTAATAAATGCAAAAGGATTATATATTACTCCGGGTTTAATTGATATGCATGCACATGTTTTTTTTGGAACAGAGACTGATCATTATTTAAGCAATGGAATGGTAGCCGTGGTTCCAGATGGCTTTACTTTTCGGGTGGGCGTAACTACAGTAGTGGATGCAGGTGGTGCAGGATGGAAATCCTTTCCAACCTTTAAAAAAAATATTATTGATAATTCGCAAACCCGCGTGCTTTCTTTCTTAAATATTGTTGGAGAGGGTATGCGTGGCGGGGCGTATGAACAGGACCTGCTTGATATGAATCCTAAGATGGCTGCTTTTGTAGCAAATGCAAATAAAGAATTCATCGTTGGTTTTAAAGTAGCGCATTATAACGGTGCAGACTGGACGCCAGTTGACCGCGTAGTTGAAGCCGGAAAATTGGCGAATATGCCGGTAATGATAGATTTTGGTGGAAACAATCCTCCACTTTCAATAGAAGAACTATACATGAACCATTTACGACCCGGCGATATTTATACGCATACTTATACCCTGCTTGAGGGAAATGTTCGCGAAACAGTGGTTGATGAGGCCACAGGAAAAGTGAAACCTTTTATTTGGAATGCAATAAAAAAAGGTATTGTATTTGATGTTGGATATGGTGGCGCAAGTTTTAATTTTTCGCAGGCTATCCCGGCATTGAAACAAGGATTTTTCCCAACTACTATCAGCACCGATTTACATACTGGAAGTATGAATACTTCCATGAAAGATCAACTCGGTGTAATGTCAAAATTTTTGCTGATGGGTATGGAATTGAAAGCAGTTATTAAAGCAAGTACCTGGACTCCGGCGCAGGTTATTAAACGCGAAGAACTAGGAAACCTTTCCGTAGGAGCAATTGCCGATATAACAATTCTTAATCTACGGCAGGGAGATTTTGGCTTTTTTGATAAAACGGGTTTTAAAATAAATGGTAAACAAAAATTTGAATGCGAACTAACTATTAAAGGTGGCAATGTAGTGTACGATTTAAATGGTATAGCCTTGCCGATGAAGGGAAAAATTAAAAAATAGTAGAAGGTATCCTTATAGATACTATTTGGAAGAATGTATGACCTAAAACTTTGTACCCTGCTGACCAATATGACGCTTGGAGAATAAAATGAAAACAAATAGGTTAAGACAAAGCACTAATTCAATAATGAATTATACGATCAAGTATCCAATCATATTAATAGTTATCAAATGAAATTGAAATTATTGGCAGTTTTTTTTTGTTGCGCAGGCTGCACGTATAATCTTCTTGCACAAACAATGCCGAAAGAAGAATTGATCTTCTTAACCTCAGAATGGAAAGGTGAACGCTTTGCTGACGGCAGACCAAAAGTTTCGGACGACCTGGTTAATCGTGCAAAAAAAATTGGTATTGAGGAAGCATGGACCGTTTTAAAAAATGAGGGATATAAAAATCAATTTGAAGGCAACTGGAAAATGGTCAATGATTCGGTTAAAATAGTTGGCAGGGTTGTTACTGCGCAATTTATGCCGAGCCGACCTGATGTAGAATCAAAAATCAAAGAACGGGGTAAAAACCAGGGGCGTAAAGGAAATACCAACTCCTGGCCAATTGATGTATTGCAAAAAGGCGATGTATATGTTGCTGATTGCTTTGGTAAAATCGCACAAGGAACACTGATAGGAGATAACCTGGGCAATTCTATTTTTGCTAAAAGCGGCAATGGGGTAATTTTTGATGGAGCTGCCCGCGATTTAGCTGGCCTGTCAGACATTAAAGGCTTCAATGCATTTGTTCGTGATTTTGA
>JBJXDV010000214.1:0-14831 GCA_046153465.1 Chitinophagaceae bacterium | reverse complement strand
AGTTGTAAGGAGTATACCTTTCCCATTCCCAGGGAGTAAAACGGTCGCCAATTAGTTTATCTAAAATCTCTTTAAATATTTTTTCTCCATTGGAGCTGTTCGTCATAATGATTATAGAAATTCCTTTTTCGCTAAAATTGATATTATAGTGTTGCCATCCGTCATCATGCCCTTCTTTAAAAAAAGCTTTTCCATAGTTGCTTTTAAGTATTCCCCATCCGAGCCCGTAGGAGAGACGTATCGATTCGTAGGATGTAGTTGTTAATTCCGAAATCGTAGGAAATTGATAGGCTGAATGAATTCGTATCTGAGGTGTTAACATCAATTGTTTTGTTTTTTTATTCAATCCTTTTCCCTGCATAACATATTCAATAAACCTGGCATAGTCGGCAATTGTAGTTTCCAATGAACCGGCACCTCCTGCTTTTTTTCTTTTTTTCTTACCAATCATTTCACCATTTTCCAAATGGCCATAGGCAAAATTATTTTCAAAATGTGGCTGCCAGATATAGCTTGTATGTTTCAATCCTATTGGTGTAAATAGTTTTGTTTCGGCAAGATCCTGGAGATTTTTGCCTGTAATTTTTTCAATCACCATTTGAAGCAAGGCTAATCCTTCGCCGGAATACGCATATTTTGATCCGGGTGTAAAATAGATTGCAAGCTTTCCGTCAGCTTCAAACGCACCGGTTCTTGCATTTAAGAATCGCCAGTTTGGAAAACCTGTTGTGTGGCTCAAGCATGTACGCGCCGTTATAAGTTTCCATCGATCATCCCCCGCAAGTTCAGAATACCCTTCATAAAACGGAAGAGGTTTATCCAAATATTGATAGAGCGGTTTGTCTAATGATAATATTCCTTCCTGAACCAACAATAGATTCAAAAAAGCAAAAACAGCTTTGCTGAAAGAAGCTCCATATAGAACTGTTGAAGTATCCAATGCCTCTTTTGTTGTACTATTTTTTAGACCATAAGCCTTGGTATAAGCAATTTTGTTGTTGTTAAGAATTGCCAATGCCAGTCCTGTAACTTTTGCACGCTCCATTAATTGCAGTATAATTGAATCCGCCGTAGCGCTCGATAAGCTGGTTCCATCTAGGCGTTTGAGTGATAAAGACTGGCCAAACGAAAGATCAAAACAAAACAGCAATTGTAAACATGCAATAAGGAATTTTTTCATGAAATTATTTTAATAGAAGCCTCAATCAATTTTGCAACACAAAGTTATAGATTGATACCAGTTTAAACAGGACATGTTTGCGTCATTTGGCCGTCATATATATAAAAGGAGGCGTCAAAATGAATTTATTCAAGCAGAAATGTATAAAATTATACTCTAAGAAATTTTAAAGACAATGGGTAATAATAGCTTTGTCCTTTCATTACTCGGAGAGTATTTCTAAGTATTAGGATGGCAGCAAATAAAGCGATTAGTATCATTAGAGGGAAACCTACAGGGAAAAAGACTACAAGTAACAATACTGAAATCATATAACCAATCACAACAGTTGCATGGAAATTAATGACGTCTCTTCCCTGTTCTTCTAATTGGATATTTCCTTCCCGCTTGTAAATCCAAAGAATTAGAGGAATGATCAAGTTAGCAAACGGAATAATAAACCCAATAATTGGCAGTAAATGCAAAAGGGTAAGCCATTTTATGTCGGCAACATTATTGTTCTTTTTTTCTTCAGCAACTTGTATAAGTGAAAGTTCTTGAACATCAAGCCCGAGGGAATCGGCGAGCAGAGAGAGCGTTTGAAGATGAGGAGCTACTTTTGCTGATTCTATCCGCTGTATTGTTCTTATTGCTACTCCTGATTTATCAGAAAGTTGCTCTTGCGTCAGCCCTTTTTTCTTACGTTGATATACTAAATTTTTCGCAATAGACTCTTTTTCCATCTTAGTAAAAGCATTTCAGGTGCTATGGTCAAATATAGTATTTTAAAAAGGCGATAACGATCGGATAGTTGAAAAGAAATGAAATTAATTGAATATACAGAAATGCAATTGCTAAAACATCTATTAGCAACAAGATTATTGTCCAAAAGCCTCTTCAAAAGATTTTCCTGAATTTATATCTTTAATAAACTTATCTAATTTTTCCCTCGCGTACCAATTTTTTATTTCATGTTTTGCAGTCATATAGTTAAGCATTATCTGTTCTCTGGTTCCATCTTCTGAAAATTGTTTTCCGGTTCTTAAATTTTTCACATCAGGCAGATTTCTAAAGTTATCCGACTTCACCCTGAGGGTATCTTCGGAATAGTAATTTCGATAATCATTCTGCATGGCTAAACCCTCATCAAACCATCTGGGTATTTTAAAGGTCCAATTGTAAAATCCAAGTTGTTTATAGAGTTCTGCATGCGAAAGCTCGTGTGCAATAATGTCTAATTCAGCGCCCTCATTACTTAGTACAATATAAGAGTTGAATACTAAATGGGTTACAGCAGGAGCCAGGTAGGTGGTTCCATATTTTTTGAAATCTTCTGCATACTCACAATAAATAAATGTTGGATTAGATTTTTTTCCTCCCCAAAACATTGCAACCCGGTTATTTGCTGATTCAATAAGTGATTGAATACTATCAATTTTATTTTTTGGGGTAATACTATTGAAATATAAGCTGCCCTCTTTTTTAAAGTTGGAATAGGGTATTAGTATGCTTCGGGTTTTCTGGGGAAATAATATAAAGTGTGCAAATGCTGATACCGGAATGATGATAATCACTATTAGTAAGACTCTGGTGATTAGTTTTCTACCTCTTGTCATAAACGTTGGTTTTAGGTATGGTTTGATTTTCTAAAGATATCGAATAGTTTAAATTTGAATTTCTTTTCATCATAAGTAAACCTTACCTGTTGTTTCAAAGCCAAAAATCCAATTAAATTTTACAACTTTTTGCCTTGCGTTCTTACACAATCATCGTACCTTAATGCTTTGTTTTTCTCGTATCAACCTAAATGTATTAATCTGGGATCAATCGTTTTTTTGATTTTAATGGCATGTAATGAATAGTATATTTTCTAATGCAAACGGTAATGACAATCAATCATTGAAAATGTACAAGAAAAAATGGAGGTATTTGTTGAGGGCGTTCCTGCTTTTACTATTTTCTGTTGCTGGCGATTCGTTGATGGCGCAGGCAAAGAATACTACTTCCAATGAAAATTTCTGGCTTTGGTCTTTTCTCGGCAGACTCCACCCCATGATTGTGCACTTTCCCATCAGTCTTCTATTTATAGCACTATTGATGGAGATTATTGCCTGGAAAAAAAAGTCAACATTTCTTAAACCCGCAATTAATTTATTAGTAATAATAGGAGCCATATCGGCAATGCTTGCGGTAATCTTCGGATTGCTTTTATCGAATACGGACGAGTATGAGTTAAGTAATGCACTTTCAATTCATCAATGGACAGGGATAGCAACAATGGTACTTAGTAGTTTGGCGGCATTAGTATATTGGAAAGGTTCTCCCCGAATTCAAAAAGTATTGCTATCGCTAACTGTAATTGGAGTAATAGTTGCCGGGCATTTTGGTGCAACCCTTACCCGTGGGGAAGATTATCTTTTAAGTACGCTGCCCTGGAAATCCGCAACAACTAGTATAGATAGTTCGTTTATTCAAGCCAGTAATAAAGGTGTACTTAGTGAAGAACAGGTGCAGCAATTAACCCTGAATGTTCGTACTATTTTTGCGCACAATTGTACTAATTGTCATGGTGAAGCAAAAAGAAAAGGTGATTTGCGTTTAGATAAAAAGGAATTTATTATGAAGGGTGGGGAAGATGGTGCGGTAATTATTCCTGGCAATCCAGAAGAAAGTGATTTAATAAGAAGAATTAAATTACCTCGAAGTCACAAGGACGCAATGCCTTCAAAAGGCAAAAGCTTATCGAAGGATGAAATCGCTCTGTTGAGTTTTTGGATTAAACAAGGTGCACCCTGGCCAAAGGGTGAATTAAAAAGCCTTTACCGGGTAGCTGCATTAGCGCCGCGTACTCCTGAACTACCTCCCGCAATTGGTGATTTGGTAAATCCGGTTGACCGTTTTGTAAATGTTTATTTTGAAAAGAATAAAATAAAATGGAAACAGGCAGTAGATGATCGTACCTATATGCGCAGAGTGTACCTGGACGTGATAGGGTTATTACCTCCTGCCGACAGTCTTGATCTATTTGTTAAAAATACAGCTAAGGATAAACGTGAGTTACTAGTTCGTAGCCTGCTTATTCGCAATGATGATTACGCACAACATTGGCTCAGTTTCTGGAACGATGCATTGAGGAATGATTATAGTGGCACTGGCTATATAACCGGCGGACGTTTTGACATTACTAAATGGCTTTATAATTCACTGCGGAATAACAAACCCTTTGATGTTTTTGTAAAAGAACTAATCAGCCCGGGTAAAGAATCTGAAGGATTTATAAAAGGTATACAATGGCGGGGAACCATCAATGCAAGTCAGCGAACTGAAATGCAGGCTGCTCAAAATGTATCGCAGGTCTTTTTAGGACTTAATTTAAAATGTGCTTCCTGTCATGATAGTTTTATCAGCGATTGGAAGCTGGATGACTCCTATGCATTTGCGAATATATTTTCTGACTCCGCTTTAGAAATCAATCGTTGCGATAAACCTACCGGACGAATGGCGGGAAGGAGGATTCTTTTCAAAGAACTGGGGCAGTTAGATTCGAACGCAAAGAAAAAAGATCGACTGACGCAATTGGCGGACCTCTTGGTTCAACCAAAGGATGGAAGATTATACCGTACAATTGTGAATAGGATATGGGCGCAGGTAATGGGCCGTGGAATTATTGAACCTGTTGATGTGATGGATAACTTGCCATGGAGCCAGGATCTGCTCGACTGGCTAGCGTCCGACTTTTCTGCAAATGGTTACGATTTAAAAAAATTGATGTACACCATTTTAACTTCGAAAACCTATCAATTACCCTCGGTTGGAATAAAGGATGCGGGATTTATTGTTGCCCAGGATTTTGTTTTCAAAGGTATGTTACGCCGAAGACTAACCGCAGAAGAGTTTTCGGATGCAGTTAGCGTTGCCATAGAACCCATCTATCCCGATAGTGAAGTCGTTCATAAATTGTTGCCGGACGATCTTAAGAATATTATTGCATTTGCAAGGGCTTCCCTGGTAAAAAATGATCCTTTTCTTTCAGCGCTTGGCAGGCCAAACAGGGAAACAGTTTCAACAGGCAGAATATCGCAGGCAAATCTTCTGCAAGCTCTCGAACTTACCAATGGTACTCAATTTAATAACGCATTGAAACGCGGTGCAGATAAATGGAAGGGAAAATTTTCCGATACAAAACTTTTGATCAAAGAAATTTACAGGAAAGCATTGGGGCGATTACCATTTTCTGATGAAGAGGATATTGCTTTGAAAACACTGGGAAATAATCCAACGGTTTCGGCAATACAGGATTTTATTTGGGCCATCGCTTTGCATCCTGAATTTCAATTGATCTTTTAATGATTGGCTTGGAGAATAATAGTATGAAGAGTGTATCTGTTGACAGAGAATTTTGTAATGTAAATTTAATAAAAGGTTTGTTGGACAATCTAAAGAATTTTTAATTTTAAAATTTATCATATGCATACGATTTGGAAACGGAGGGATTTTATTAAAAGGTCAAGTGTGGCAACGCTTGCTGCATTGGCGGCTGGTGCCCCTTTTGCCAGTTTATTGAATGGTTGCAGCACCCAAAAGAAAATTATCAGAAATTCTACTGCCGATACTGTAATATTATTGTGGATGGCAGGAGGTATGGCGCATACAGAAACCTTTGATCCCAAAAAATATACTCCTTTTACAAAGGGAATGCAAGGCAATAGTGTATTAAGCACATTTCCATCTTTTCCTACAGTATTGGATGGTATTCAGTTTTCAGAAGGGCTACAATCAATCGGAAAAGTAATGGATAAAGGAAGTTTGATTCGATCTTATGTAGCCGGCGATATGGGTCATATTCTTCATTCGAGGCATCAATATCATTGGCATACCTGTTACGAACCACCGCAAACAGTAGCTGCACCGCATATTGGTTCGTGGATCGCTAATCAACTGGGTCCCAAAAACCCGGTAATACCTGCCTTTATAGATATCGGCCAACGGTTTACAGTAGGCGAAGCAGAAGAATTAAAAGCTTTTCATACGGCAGGATTTTTGGGAAATGAGTTTGGCCCTTTCTTAATTCCCGATCCAAGTCAGGGATTAGATAGTGTTCGGCCTCCTGTTGGTATGGATGCAAAACGGTTTGAACAGCGAAACAAATTGTATAATGATTTAATCAGCAAAAGCCCTGTTGGTGAATTAGGAAGTGATTACCAGAAGGAATCGCTTAAGCGTTCTATGGAGCAGGCTTATATGTTATTGAATTCACCCGAAGCTAAAGCATTTGATTTAAGTCTTGAGCCGAAAGAAGTATATGATGTTTACAATACGGGTCGGTTTGGTCTTGGATGTTTATTGGCTCGCAGACTAACGGAACAGGGTGCCCGATTTATTAGTGTAACCACAGAATATGAACCTTTTGTTGGGTTTGACACTCATGAAAATGGCCATACCCGAATGGCAGGTATGAAAAAAATGATTGATGGTCCGGTGGCGCAATTGATCAAGGACCTTGATAAGACGGGCAGGCTTGAACGCACATTGGTAATACTAGCAAGTGAATTTAGTCGCGATATGATGGTGGAAGGCAGGCCAGATTTAAAAGTTCAAGAGCAGGTTGATCAACCAACTGTTTTGTCGGATATTAAATTTTATGGAATGCATCGCCATTTTACGGATGGCTGTTCTATATTAATGTTTGGTGGCGGAATTAAAAAAGGATTTGTATATGGCAAAACTGCAGATGAACGTCCTTGTAAATCGATTGAAAACCCTGTTAAAATCGACCAGATTCATCAAACCATTTATCATGCATTGGGAATACCTGACGATACCCAGTATGAAATAGAGAAAAGACCTTTTTATACAACGCCTGATGGGAAAGGAAAGCCAGTAATGGAACTTTTGGGTTGATGTTTTTCTAATCGATATTAATAACTTGATCATTTAATCCAATGGTCTTATTTATAGGATATTCCATTACCAATGTTGTTATTTCATTTGCAGCTATTCAATTATTAACTCAGCCAATAGTTTTAATTCTTCCTGCTTATATCTGTTCTTATCATTATCAAAACATTTACTGAATTCCTCGAGCAGTTGTTTAATGACTTTTTTATTATTGAGCGATTGAAAATAAGAGGGGTCGGAAGGAATCTCAATTCGTTTGAAATAATTATCGACATCGTTTTGTGAGAATACATGTCCGCTGAGCGGATCTATAAAAAATTCCGCTTTGTAGAGTGGTTCTTCGATATGATTTTCAAAATCGTATTCCGCTTTAAAATACCCTAATACAAATTGCCTTGGGATATTAATTGCACGAACAGGTACGTCGAGTAATTCTCCCAATATCAAATAAAGAATACCATTGGCAATACCGTTTCCTCTTTTTGTCTCCAGTTGTTTGTTAATTAAGAATTCATCAGTGAGCTGATAATTAGTTTCTGCTCCTCTAAGATTAAAATAATTGTAGAGAATACTGGTAAGCACATTAATTTGCTCCAGCGGCGTAAGGTAACTGTTGAGTTCAAGCCAAATATTGCGTCGTAACTTTTCTATATCCTGGAAAACCTGGGCAGTTGTAAGTTCAGGATATTGAAAACGCGCAACAAGTAATGCGCCTGTAAGTAAATCCTGATGCGCATTTCGGTTCCATTCCGCGAATTCTTCCGTCAGGTCACGGTACTGAAGTTTGTGAATCAATAATTCAATGCGCTCCTGAATTCCTTCGCTAATGGTATTCTCCCAAAGATTTTCGAGATTCGGAATGATTCCTTTACCATAATCAACAATTCTGTTTGAAACAACGCCAAACACTTCTTCATCGGGATCATCAATCAAGTGAAATAAGGCAGATATTTCTTTGTTTTCTTCCATGGATTACGAATTTGTATAATTATTGAACACTCAACTAATAGAGATCAATTTCGGGTATGCTTAAAAACTATACTAAAATTATTTTCCACATATCCACAATTGACCAATTAATATAAAGCATCTGACGCTTGTCTATCCATTCAGCTTCTGAATCGATAACCTACCATCGATTATGATAATAATCCGGAAACCAAAAAAACAATTAATCAATAGAGCTTTTCTCAGCGAAGTCCGCACTTAACGGAAGATGCTCATTCATTAAACGAAGCAGCTCTTTGTTATCGCCAGATGTTTTGAGCACTCTCTTAGGAATAACGATTGCATGGTAAGAATTCGTATATAGGTAATAGCAGTTTTCTGTTTCTCTTTTTTTAACAATCGCATCCCAGGAGTAGCGACTTTCAGACGCTTTATCTTTATCGGTAATGCCTGTATCCATTAAAATAACTTCACATTCATCCAGAATATGTTTGTTTTCTGGCTGCTCTAGCAATAGCCTGGCTCTTTTTTTAATGGAACGTTTTATCAAAAAAGGTATCAATAGAAAATAGAGCAATGCAATTGCTCCAAAAACAGCCATATCCAGTAATTGTTGATGTTCCTTATTGGAAAAAAGATATAAGGCTGTTACTCCACCATACAGGAATAATACTTTAAGATAATAAAACAGGCGATATTGCTTACGCTCCGGTGCAGACCAAGCCGTATAGTAATTGTATTCGAAGAATTCTTCTTCACTAAGATGAAATGTTAGTTGGAGCATGAGGTATTTATTCTGTAGCTTAGGTGCCTACCAGGTTTTGAATTTGCCCTGGAATTAGTTTTCATTCGTTTTTACTTCAGGTACACCCAACTGCATTTTACTAAATAAACAATTTGGAGCAATCATTTAAGAAGTTAGTGATAAATACGTTCGTGATGAATAGGATTATTTAAAACGTTGTTACTCTATTTCTTTTTTGAGCTCTTTTTTACAGTGATTTTTTTTGCAATGGCTTTTTTCACTGTTGTTTTCTTTGCTCTTGTTTTTTTGGTAAAAGCGCCGGGTATTTGCGTTTCAATAATTTTTTTAACCTCTTCTAATGGTAGCACAGCCAATTCCTCGGGAGTAAATTTATTGTCATCCGATTTTCGGCCAAGCTTCAACATTTTTTTATTGAACTTAATGAATGGGCCCCATCGACCGTTCTCCAAAGAAATTTTTTCTTCAGGCCAATGTTGAATATACCGATTAGCTTCCTTTTTAATTTTGGCCTCAATTAATTCATTAATATCCGAATCAGTTAATGCTTCAAAATCATAGCGTTTAGGAACATTGATGAATAAATTATTCCATTTAATATAAGGTCCAAACCTTCCTTTGCCTTTAGTAACCGGCTTCGCATCGAAATGTGCGATAGGAGAATCGGCTAATTGTTTTTCTTTAATCAGTTCAATCGCCCTATCCATATCAATATCTAACGGTTCTTCTCCCTTTGGAATTGAAATAAATTGTTCTCCAAATTTAACGTAAGGGCCAAACCGACCCATGTTTACATATACTTCTTCGCCCTCATATTCACCCAGCGTAAGTGGCAACTTAAATAAATCAAGTGCTTCGTCAAGAGTAATCGTTTCTATACTCTGATCTCTTTTCAATGCAGCGAAATGCGGTTTTTCTGCTTCATTCGATTCGCCTATTTGTAACATCGGACCATATCTTCCCATACGGGCAACAATTCGTTTACCGCTTATCGGATCAATTCCCAACTCTCGTTCGCCCTTTGCTCTTTCTGCCGTTTCTATTGTTTTTTCAACATCTTTTTTAAAAGGAAGATAGAAATCTTCAATCATTTTATTCCATTTCATCTTTCCCTCAGCCACTTCATCAAATTCCTGTTCAATACGCGCCGTGAAACTATAGTCCATGATATCATCAAAGTACTGCTTCAGAAAATCGGTAACTACAAGGCCCAAATCGGTTGGAAATAATTTCGATTTTTCAGCCCCGGTATTTTCTGATTCTGTAAGACTGCTTACAATATCTTTTTTCAATAACAAAATTCTAAAATCTCTTTTTACACCATCCTTATCGCGCTTTTCTACATATCCTCTTTTTAAAATAGTAGATATCGTAGGTGCATACGTTGAAGGACGACCGATACCAAGTTCTTCCATTTTTTTTACAAGAGAAGCTTCTGTATATCTTGGGGCCGCGCGACTGAAACGTTCAACCGCCTTCATTTCGTTAAAGGGTAGTTGTTGACCAACCGTAAGTGGTGGCAGCATACCTTCCTGTTCTTCTTCAGAAAGATCTTCTTCATCTCTATCTTCCCGGTACACTTTTAAAAACCCATCAAACTTTAATACTTCCCCCTGGGCCGTCAATTCTTCATTATTGGTGGAGATACTAATTTTTGCGATCGTTCTTTCTAATTCTGCATCGGCCATTTGGCAGGCCATTGTTCTTTTCCAGATCAGTTCATACAACCTTTTTAAATCAGGATCATCAATGGTTGCATTTTCCATATAAGTAGGACGAATTGCTTCGTGCGCTTCCTGGGCACTTTCGTTTTTATTCTTGAATTTGCGGAATTGGTGATATTTATCGCCATACATACTTTTAATCGTATTCGTTAAATCTCCCAATGCGGTATTACTTAGGTTAACGCTATCCGTTCGCATATAAGTGATCTTCCCGCTTTCATATAATTTTTGCGCGATTTGCATGGTTCGGCTTACCCCATAACCTAACTTTCTGGATGCTTCCTGCTGTAAAGTTGATGTGGTAAATGGGGGAGCGGGAGATTTTTTACCCGGTTTAACCTGTATATCACTTACTTTATAACGGGCACCAATACAACTTTTCAGAAATTTTTCTGCATCTTCCTGCGTATTTTGTTTTTTGCCTTCGGCAGAAAAAGTTACCAGTTTATCGGAAAGATCTTTTGCTGTAAAAAATGCTTCCAGTTTAAACGAACTGCTTGAATTAAATGCATTGATTTCTCTTTCGCGATCCGCAATCAATCGCACCGCAACACTTTGTACTCTTCCAGCGCTAAGGTTATTGCGCATACTTATTTTGCGCCATAACACAGGACTTAATTCAAATCCAACAATTCTATCTAAAACTCTCCGGGCCTGCTGAGCCATTACAAGATTCATGTTAACAGTTCGCGGGTTTTCAACGGCTGCTTTTATTGCTGGTTTAGTAATTTCATGAAAAACAATTCGCTTGGTTTTCTTCGGATCAAGTCCAAGTACTTCACACAAATGCCAACTAATCGCTTCCCCTTCACGATCCTCATCCGTTGCCAGCCATACTTCACCCGATTTTTTCGCGAAGCTTTTAAGGTCGCTTACCACCTTTTCTTTTCCCACCGAAACAATATAAGTAGGTTCGAAATTTTTTTCGATATTAATGCCCATTCCCGCCTTTTCAAGGTCGCGGATATGTCCGAAACAACTCTTTACCTGGAAATCACTTCCCAAAATTTTTTCGATGGTCTTGGCTTTCGCAGGAGACTCCACAATCAATAAATTCTTCGCCATATATTAAATATCAACGGATTTTACAGGCCTGTTGGCGTGCAAGTTTAGTGTATAACGATGAAAACAACAAATTGGTACAAGCTAAAAGTTTACGAAAAACACCTAATCAATACTGTTTTTCGACTTTTAGCACCTTTTATAGAGACATTAAAAATGACAACCATATACAATGAAAATGAATGCAAAATTGGTTGACAATAGTGAGATAATCAGAGGTGACGAAGAAATAATTCTTTGTTCTGAAGAAAAGATCGGTAAACCTGGTAATGTTCTGTTTCTTCATATAAAGTTTCTTGTAACCCCGATTCATTTATATAATAAATAGTAGCATGGGGAATTCCCATTAATAGTGGAGAATGAGTGGCCAAAATAAATTGTGCCTCGGAGTTGGCAGCAAAATTCATTAATAAAGAAAGAAGTGCCAATTGTTTCATAGGAGAAAGAGAGGCTTCTGGTTCATCCAAAATATATACACCATTTCCATGTATTCGACTCGTAAAAATTTCAAGGAACCCTTCCCCGTGCGATTTTTCGGCAAGGTTGCCATTGTATCGATGTTCCATTTCATTTATCTGTCCGTATAAAACTCCCTTGGCCCGTTCGAGACCTTCATTTTGTATATACTTACGCATTTCATTAAATTCTTTTTCAAGATCTTCTTTCATTGTTTGTATGCTACGAACAAAACCGATATAATCTTCAGCTCTGAAAAACATTCCATGCGGCGTCTTGTTTTTCCATATTATAAATAGATGATCAAACAAAGTTCTTTCCACGGAAAAGGACGAATCAGTAAGATGCGTATGTTTGCCAATAGTTGGGAGGTTTAGTTTGTAAGCAATTGCTTCAAGTAGTGTTGATTTTCCGCAACCATTATCGCCGGAAATAATCAAAATAGGTTGCTTAAAATCGAGCGTGAAAGATTTTTTAAAAAGTGGTAAGGTAAAAGGGAAAGCAGGATGACCATTTTCCTGGAAACGAATATTTTCAATATGTTTCATTTTTAAAATTAAGCAGGATTTAATTTCAAAAAATAATCTAAGCATTGTTTATTTAATAATATGCAACTATTTAGCCTCGGGGATACTGCTGTTACTTTAGAGTTGGGACCTGCAATCAGCGAAACGTTGAACGATAAAGTATTGTCGGTAAATCACTGGTTACAAACTAATCCTTTCGAGGGGATGGTCGAAATCATTGCTGCTTATAATTCTCTAACTGTTTATTATGATCCGTTTGTAGTAATGAAAAAATATAAACCAGGGACCTCCATTTTTTGTTGGGTAAAAGAAAAGTTATTAACTGCAGTTGAACAATCGCCTTCTTCATTGAACTATACTGGTATTATTCATCGTATCCCAGTTTGTTATCACCCAGAATTTGGAATAGATTTGGCTCAACTTGCTTTCGAAAAACAAATAAGTATTCAGCAAATTATTGAATGGCACACCTCCACAATTTATCGTGTATACATGATGGGCTTTATGCCCGGTTTTCCTTATTTGGGAGAAGTAATTCAATCGCTGGCCACTCCAAGAAAATTAAAACCTATCATGGTTGAAGCAGGCAGCGTTGGTATTGCTGGAAACCAAACTGGTGTTTATCCGTTTAATAGCCCCGGTGGATGGAATATTGTTGGAAGAACTCCAAGATCTTTGTTTGATCGCCATAAGAATCCACCTGTATGGATAAAGGCTGGCGATAAGGTACAGTTTTTTCAGATTGGTAAAGAAAGATGGGAAAGCGATGAATGGAAGAGAGAAGGGGAGAATACAGAAGATAGAATATAGAATACAAAGTTCAGAAGACAGAATACAGAATGTAAGAAGAATATGATAAATTAAAATTAGTAAAGTGGAACAACGAATACTTAAGCGAATAGAGTAAAAAGAATAGAATAAAAAAGAATAGAATAAAAAAGAATAGAATACTATAAGAACAGGATACTTCAACTATTTTCTCTTCTAACTTCTGTCTTCTGTATTCTGTCTCCAGATTTCTCTCTTCTAACTTCTATCTTCTGTATTCTCTATTCCCTTTTCCCTATTAACACATGACTATACACTATGTCGATACTAATACTTAAAGCAGGATTGTTAGACAGTATCCAGGATACGGGCCGTTATGGCTTCAGTAACCTTGGTATAAATCCCACTGGAGCAATGGATCGCTATGCTTCAAAAGTTGCAAATATGCTTGTTGGAAATGAATTGGATGCAGCGGTGATTGAGATTCATTTTCCAGGACCACAACTTTTGTTTGAACAAGCTGCCATGATTAGTATTTGCGGGGGCGATTTTTCTCCGATGCTCGATAATGAACCAATACCAATGTGGCAACCAATTATTGTAAGGCGGAATACAGCGCTGCATTTTGATAACCTACTTAAAGGTGGACGATGTTATTTGGCCTTACATGGAGGATTTGAATTGGAAAAATGGTTAAATAGTTACAGCACGCATCTTAAAGCTGCTGCCGGCGGATTCTGCGGAAGGAAACTGGAAAAACCAGATCGGTTATTCCAGGGCGAGAGTTCGATATACTTTCCTGCATGGTTAACTGCTGATCGGGATAAAACAATTCTTCCCTGGCGCGCCGATGCACGTAAAGTATACGAGCACCCTCATGAAATTTTTATAACGGAAGGAAAAGAATGGGAACAGTTGTCAAACACTTCGAAGCAGGAATTATTAAATGGCAATTTCATCATACATCCCTTTTCTGATCGTATGGGTTACCAGTTAAAAGGAGAGCCTCTTAGTTTAAAGGAAAAAAATGAAATAATATCTTCGGGTGTCAACTTCGGTACGATACAATTATTACCAAACGGGCAACTGGTAATACTAATGGCCGATCATCAAACGACAGGAGGTTACCCAAGGCTGGTTCATGTAATAGCAGCCCATCTTCCAAAGTTGGCTCAACTAAGGCCAAGCGATCATTTGAAGTTTACTTTTGTTACGATTGATCGTGCGGAAGAATTATACCTTGAGCAACAAAAGGAAATGCAAATATTGCAACGGTCGTGCTATGATCATTTGAAAAAACTCGTATGCTTACCATAGACCTGAATTGTGATATGGGTGAAGGAATGCCACACGATGCTGCATTGATGCCATTTATAAGTTCGGCAAATATAGCCTGTGGTGGCCATGCAGGGAATGAAGATACCATGCGTACTACCGTGGAATTAGCACTTAAAAATGGAGTTGCTATCGGGGCACATCCTTCTTATAATGATCCGGAAAATTTTGGGAGAAGAGATTTAATTGGG
>JBJXDV010000213.1:0-5487 GCA_046153465.1 Chitinophagaceae bacterium | reverse complement strand
CCATTACATTACTGATGCTGGCTTATACGAATCGGTTTCTGGCACTGGCAAGTTTAGTACGAAAACTGCATGACGAATACACAAAAGAAGAAGATAAATTACTCAAACGTCAAATCAGAAATTTAAGGGGGCGCATCAGCCTTATCCGAAACATGCAGGCTGCTGGCGTACTGAGTTTTTTGCTTTGCATTATTTGCATCTACCTGATTTTCACTAATAATCAGGCAACAGCAAAAATAATTTTTGCTGCCAGCCTTTTAAGTCTTTTGCTTTCATTGGTTTTTTCATTGATAGAAATATTCAGAAGTACCAAAGCGATTGACCTTGTTTTGAGTGATATGGAGCTGAAAAGCGGGAGCATCCTCCATCGGATACTGGATGTAGATGATGAAGAAGCCTGATCTAATAATCAAACTTCTGCGGTTCGGTCACCTCATAATCTTTATCATATCTCACAAAAAAATAGAGATAAATGGTGCGGCTTAAACGCATAATCCAGGGCTGTAATACAATAAGCAACACCGCATTTATACCGAGCCACCAAAACACCTTGTTGTCATTAATGGAAACCCCGATTATTACCCACCAGGCAATAAATGTAGCTACAGAAAATGCCACTGTCAGGGCGTAGCTAACATAACCGGTGCCATACCAGAAGCCGGGTTCCATATCAAATTTCTGCCGGCAAACGGAACAGAAATTATTCATATCAAACGTATGCTTAAAATTATAGGCACTGTAGTCTTTAAATAATTTACCACGCCGGCAGCGGGGGCATTGCATACTGAAAATACTCCAGAAATAATTGGGCTTGGGTTTTAGTGATGACATACTATTTTTTAAAGTGCAAATCTATTAAAGTCTGTAGTGTGTTCGGGTAATATAAGTTACATCCAAGCTAAACTGCAGCATTTATTTTCCGGCGTTCGCCAATCTGCTGTCGCCACATGGCGTAATACAAACCTTTCTCTTCGAGCAGTTCATGATGCGTTCCTGTTTCCACCACTTCACCTCCTTCTAATACAAAAATCCGATCTGCATGCATAATGGTACTCAACCTGTGGGCAATCAAAACGGTGATTTGTACTTTCTGCGACGATATTTCACGAATGGTGGAGGTAATTTCCTCTTCGGTAATCGAATCAAGCGCAGAAGTCGCTTCATCAAAAATTAACAACTTCGGTTTCCGAAGTAAAGCCCTGGCAATAGAAAGCCGTTGTTTTTCGCCACCACTCAATTTTAAACCACCTTCACCAATCATGGTCTCCAACCCCTTTTCTGCCCTTGCCAATAAGCGTTGACAACTTGCTTTGTTTAAAACATCTTTCAACGCATCTTCTGTTGCATCGGGGTTTACAAACAACAGGTTTTCTTTAATGGTGCCGCTAAAAAGCTGGGTATCCTGGGTTACAAATCCAATTTGGTTCCGCAGGTCTTCAAAATTTATGGAGTTTTCATCAATCCCATTATACAATATACTTCCGCTTTGCGGACGGTAAAGGCCCACCAGTAATTTCATTAAGGTTGTTTTTCCGCTGCCGGATGGCCCTACAAAAGCAACCGTTTCGCCCCTGTTTACCTCAAAGGCAATATCTGTAATGGCATTTTGTGAGGCGGTTTGATGTTTAAAACTTACCTTATTGAATTGCAGATGCTCCACATCACCTAAATGAACCGGGTTCTGCGGTGTTGGTTCCGGCTTCTTCAACATCAGGTTATTGAAGTTAATTAAAGAAGCTTCGGCTTCCCTGTAAGAAAGAAGGATATTTCCGATTTCCTGTAAAGGTCCGAAAACAAAAAAAGAAAATATCTGCATGGTTACCAATTGCCCGGCATCCATTTGATTACGGAAAATAAGCCACATCAGAATAAACAGGATTACCTGCCGCAAGGTGTTTACCAATGTTCCTTGTAAAAAACTGATACTCCGTATCCGTTTTACCTTAGTTAGCTCCAACCCAAGTATCTTATAGGTATTTTTATTGAGGCGTTCTACTTCCTGTGTGGTAAGACCGAGACTTTTTACCAGTTCAATGTTACGAAGTGATTCTGTTGTTGACCCGGCAAGGGAAGTTGTTTGACCGACAATTGCTTTTTGGATGATTTTGATTTTCTTACTTAAAAGATTGGTCATGAGCGTAAGCAAAGCAATACCAACCAGGTAAGCAAGAGGTACGTACCAACTGATTTTTAAAGCGGAATAAACAAATACAAAACCAATGCCCACAATAATTCCAAACAATACATTGATAGAGTAATTCATAAATTTCTCCACATCAGTCCGCACTTTTGTAAGAATGCTCAGCGTTTCTCCACTCCGCTGATCTTCAAATTCCTGATAAGGAAGTTTCATGGCATGTTGCAAGCCATCGGTAAATACACGGGCACCGAATTTTTGTATGACCACATTCAAAAAATAATCCTGGAAATTTTTAGCAATACGGCTGATCATAGCCACAGAGATGGAGAAAAGCAAAATCCACATTACACCCAATTCCATGTACTCTTTCCCATTTCGTGTAATCGTTTTGTACTGCCACCAAAACCGGTTGGTTTCCTTTACAGTTCCGGTACTAAAGTCATTAGCCAGGTTTACAAGTTTTCCGAAAAGAATCGGATCCATTAATGAAAAACCCATGTTAATGGCTGCCAGAATAAGCGTTAAAATCACCAACCACTTGTAGGGGACGAGGTATTTAAATAATATTTTCATGCAAGTTTTAAAATAAATAAGGAGCGAATTTACAACTTTGCAACCGGCTGCAGCGTTTACAAACCGTTATCATAAGTATCTGTTACGTAAGAATAAGTGTTGCCGCCCTGTTGCTGTGACTCCTGCTCAAAAAGCTTGGGGATACTGATAAAGGCATTAATCATTTTATTTGTAATGGCATATCCCAGCAGATTATCTGCAATAAAAGAGATGGGTGTTTGTAATTGCAACAGCTTTTCTGCTGCCGACAGTGTAATAGCATATGCACTTGTGTACTCATGGTAACCGGCTTTTTTTAAATGTTCTGAAAAGGGCCGGGCATAAAGTGCCCTGATCATTTTAGGAGTCCAGTTATTTAGCCCCACAAAGTGCTGTAATAAATATAAAAATTTTTTATACCGGCTTTTAAAATTGCCTTCCGTACGTTTATGATAATCGAAATAAATCAATTCCCAATCGGCAGGCAATTCATGAACAATTACCGGAAACAAGTCAATGCCTACCTGATGAATAATGACATCATCTTCCAGTATCAACACCTTTTTTAACCCTTTTTTTATCTGTTGTTCGTAGATATTTTTATGGCTCCATGCACAGGCAATTTGCCCCATTTGCATTTGCTGATTCTTTAGATGATGCTTTCGGGCTGCAGTTTCATTGTAAACACCCTTGTTAATTAAATCAGATTGGTTGAGGTTCCTTTTATCTACCCCGAAAACCAATTCATAATTTAACCCCTGGAGGTGAATTTTGATTTTTTCATGTCGCTCTACTGCACGGGAAATGGTAATAATATATATTTTATCAAAGTAAGCATTTATATGTTCAAATTGGTTTACCATTTGTTACAGCTACAATGCTTACAAAGATGAGGAAAAAGGAGGTTCCAATGCAAAAGCAATTATGCTTTCATATCAGATATAAATTGCTGAAACTCGAAATAGCTACTAAATTTGCTAAAGTAAGGTATCTGTTAACAATACACTCAGTTTGTACAATCAATGGAACAACGAACAAATTCTGCAGATGACATTTCATTTAGTGCCCTTATTCAAAGTATTTTAAGGTCACTCATTCTACTCCAGAGTATGACTGCCGGTTTTTTTAAATTCACAAAGCGTCATAAAACGATCATTATCGTATGCACATTTATATTTACACTTATCGGAGTGGGGCTTTCTTTTCTAAATAAAAAAGTGTATAAGCTCCGCATGACTGTTGTTCCAACTGAACTCAACAGGAAAATTTACGCCAATCAATTTCTTCAATTGGACAAGCTGATAAAAACAAAATCTTACAACCAACTGACAAAACAGTTGAATTTTGATCCGAATCTTTGCAAGAAGCTGAAAGGAATTTCCTGTTTTGATATCTACAATGAACCGATGTTAAAAGACTCATTAATTGACGAAAGAAATCCGTTTATTGTTGAACTTTCTGTATTTGATTTTTCAATAGCAGATACAATGCAGCAAGCACTCGTCAACTATATCAATAATAACGAATACCTGGCAGATCGTAAAAAAGTACAGGAACAAATTCTTACAGACAGGCTTCTGTTTGTTGAGAATGAACAGCGAAAGTTAGACAGCCTCAAATCTGTTTACAGTAATTTTATGAATGTATCGGGTAAAAATGCCATGTTTTATAACAATGCGTTTAACCCTTCTGAACTTTATACCAAGTCCAAAGAATACCAGGATCAAAAAGATGAGGTGATCAGTTGGTTTGGGTATGAAAAAAAACCGCTTCGGGTTATTGATGGATTTAAGCCAGCCCAAAGAGCCGACTCCATTTCAGGATTTATGCTTGTTGTTTTTTCAATTTTCTTAGGCTTTTTTATGGGCATACTCTTTGCAGGTTACCGGGAGTTGGAAAAGTTAGGTAAACAATTAAATGCATGAGCAATGTAAAACAGAATATCAGAAACTCTGTTTTTAATATAGCAGATGTGATTTTCTATCCGCTCCTTTTTTTGATATTTGTTCCATTTTTTATGCAGCATCTCGGGGAAGATGTATTTGGAATTTGGATGCTGATGAACTCGCTGATGATCAGCTTTCAGATTTTTAACCTTGGCCTTTCACCTGCAGTTGTAAAATATGTTGCACTTTATCGTTCAAGAAATGAGAAGCACAATGTAATTGACACAATTACTACAGGTATTTTCATTTCTGTTGTACTTATGATTACCGGAATAATCATTGGCTTAGTGCTTTTTGCATTAATTCAAAATGGATACTTGTTTAACTTATCTCCTGCTCTCTCAAAACTGGCTGCCAATTGCATGATTATCACCTCATTTATTATTGGAATGAAATTTATTGAGCAAACATTGTTAAATGTATTCAAAGGCTTTGAGCGGTATGATCTTTATTTCCTGATCAATAACAGCATCCGTTTTATTGTGCTGATTGTAAACATTACTCAGATGTTGTACAATAAATCCCTCGAATCTATGCTAATTGTCAATTTATCTGTAACATTCGTAATGCTTGTATTACAATTAATACTTATCAGCAAACTAATTTCATCTTACAAGATCAGTTTAAAAATAAATAAAGTTTTATCAAAAGAAATGATGCGCTTTGGGTTTTCCAATTGGATTCAATCTCTCATTATCATTCTCGTATTTCAACTAGACCGATACCTTATCGTTTCAGGGTTCGGTTCTGTTCAGTTAGGTTATTATGCTTTGATTTCTACAATTTTCATTAACATACATTCGTGCTTTTCAGCTACGGCAACCTGGCTTATTCCTAAAATTGTAGCTC
>JBJXDV010000212.1:0-11128 GCA_046153465.1 Chitinophagaceae bacterium | reverse complement strand
CCGATTATGTTTTTTCCGGAAAAAATGTTATTTGTTGTTTTTCTGAAAATAAAGACAAGCTTCTTGCACACCGCAATCGATGCATTTTGGTTTTCGTGCTATACATGTATAGCGCCCGTGTAGTATTAACCAATGATGTGCTTTGTGTATTAATTCGGAAGGGAAATATTTGATCAATTGTTTTTCTGTTGCAAGCGGCGTTTTAGCACCAATGGTAAGACCAATTCGGGCAGCAACTCTAAATACATGCGTATCTACTGCCATATTGGGTTGTTGATCGATTACTGAAGTTATTACGTTGGCCGTTTTTCGACCTACTCCTGGTAATTCAACCAATTCGTCAACGGCTAATGGAACTTCGCCATTAAACTTTTCCATTAACATCGTAGCCATCCCTATCAGGTGTTTGGTTTTATTATTTGGATAGGAAATGCTTTTGATTAAAGGGAAGAGTTCATCAAAAGTAGCGGTCGCTAATGCAGGCGCGTTTGGATATTTCTTAAAAATAAAGGGAGTGGTACTGTTTACTCTCTTATCAGTGCATTGAGCCGATAGTATTACAGCTACCAATAGTTGAAAAGGACTGTCATACAACAACTCGGTTTCAGCATTGGGAGCATGTTCCTGGAAATAGTCAATAATAAACTGAAAGCGTTCTTTACGGTTCATTGATAGTGCAATTACCGTGAATATAAGCGAAGAAACTCATCGCATTATTATGATTACTTTCTTATTACCGATAAACTACAAAGATTCAGCAATTGCCGATTCACGGGCATAGTTCAATACAGTTAGTACTGCTTCTGTGCGTGGCGATTCAACAATTTTATCAAGGCAATCGGTAGAAGCAATTAATACTTCCAGTTTTTCACGCAGGGTCCAGTCGGTAAGCAATGCTTCATCGATGGCGCGTGTTTTTTCTGTGGAGGCTTCTTTATACAAATACTGTATAAGTTCCTCTGGGGTAAATAGAAGAGTCATAGGCAAACCATTTATATCCTTTAATGTCCGAAAGAGTCAAATTTCGGTGTCCGTCCGTTTTATTAACGGATGTTTGGCTTATCTTATTGTACGGATAATGGAAATCGTATAATCTTAGTGGTAACTGAAAGATAGTAAAAGCCTGTGAATGAGAGAATAGTAAAAATACGGTAGAGAATTTTATTCCGGAACAATAAAAAGATCTTCATTATCCTTCTTCATGCGGTATTTTTCACGGGCATATTTCTCTAAAACAGAAGCGTCATTTTTTAATTGTTCAAGCTCCAGGCTAATAGTATTAACCTCTTTAATATAGTGGTCGCGACTGTCTTCTAATTGCCTTAATTCTCTATGACGAGCCATATTATTAATCAGGTCGCGGTCATCAAAAAATACAATCCAGGCTAGAAATGCAACAGTGGTTAAAAAGTATTTATTTTTTAACCATGCCGGAATATGGGAATTGATATTCAAGTTTTTTTGTTTGTAATTTAAAGTTTGTAGTTGGTTGCCGGAATTACCTGGGCTTTTATTAAATTCTGTATCTCAATCATAAACTTAACAACTATCAGCCATCCGTTTATTATTTATTAAATTTAATAGTTCCATTTGGATAAATGGCATTTTCGCCCAGCATTTCTTCGATACGTAATAATTGGTTGTACTTTGCCATCCTGTCGGTACGACTCGCACTTCCGGTTTTTATTTGTCCGCAATTTAATGCAACCGCAAGATCAGCAATAGTCGTATCCTCCGTTTCACCACTACGATGACTCATGATCGTTGAATAACCGTTATGCTGAGCGAGTTGAACAGCATCAATGGTTTCAGTAACAGTTCCAATCTGGTTTACTTTAATCAGGATGCTGTTAGCTATTCCTCTGTTAATACCTTCCTGAAGCCGCTTTACATTCGTAACAAAAAGATCATCGCCTACCAATTGACATTTACTACCCATCACTTCGGTCATCTTTTTCCAACCATTCCAATCGTCCTCTGCCATTCCATCTTCGATTGAAACGATCGGATATTTTTCAACCCATTTTGCCCAATATTCAACCATTGCATCGCTGCTGATGATTTTACCAGGATCACTTTTATAAAATTTGTAGGTATTTGTTTTTTCATCATACATTTCACTGGTAGCAGCATCCATGGCAATAGAAATTTGTTTGCCCGGTTCAAATCCTGCAGACTCAATGGCAAGCAATACACTTTCAAGCGCCTCTTCATTACTTTTAATTTCGGGGGCAAATCCACCTTCATCTCCAACATTGGTACTAAAGCCTTTTTTCTTTAATACCGTTTTTAAATGATGAAAGGTTTCCACTCCCCAACGTAATCCCTCACTAAAGCTTTTTGCACCCACCGGAACAATCATAAATTCCTGGAAATCGATTTTATTATCTGCATGGGCACCTCCATTCAAAATATTCATTAAGGGAATAGGAAGTACCGTAGCATTTACTCCGCCCAGGTATCTGAATAAATGAAGATTACTTTCTTGTGCTGCGGCTTTTGCTGCAGCCATTGAAACAGCAAGCATAGCGTTTGCCCCCAGCTTACTTTTATTTTCTGTGCCATCAATTTTTATCAATAGGCTATCGATATACGTTTGCCTTTCAATTTCAATACCAATCAACTGATCGGCAATAATATCGTTTACATTTTCAACTGCTTTTAAAACACCCCTTCCCATAAATAATTTCTTGTCGCCATCTCTCAGTTCAACAGCTTCATGCTTCCCCGTAGAAGCACCAGATGGAACAGCGGCTCTTCCGATGATACCATTGTCGGTAGTTACATCTACTTCTACAGTGGGGTTTCCGCGACTATCTAATATTTGGCGTGCATGGATGTCGGCTATATAGCTCATAAATAATTTCTTGATTTAGTGTTTAGTTATTTGTTGAAAGAGGCACGCGCAAATCTATGAAACTTTAGTTGTGTTCAATTCCGGAGAGTAAGAATTGATGCACTAACATTTTAATAATTGCCGGATAAACAACATGAATCCCTAACGAATATTAGTTTTGTTCTTTTTGTTGCGTAAGTTCTTTAAAAATATCTTCCAGGCTACTGTTCATTTTACTTTGCATCGAAATAATATTTAGATTTTTCTGGAAAGCAATCTCCATTAATCTTCTTCGTAATTGATCTGCATCATCTGTCTTAAACCTCCAGGTGGTGGAATTGATTTTTGTAATGTTCATTAAACCTTCAAAAACGGATTCATCCGTTGTTTCCTTTATTTCCAATACCAATTCATCGGAGTGTTGATTTTTTAGCAGCTTCGTTAAGTTGCTATCTGCTACAATAGTTCCTTTATTGATAATAATAACCCGGTTACAAATTGCTTCTACTTCCTGCAAAATATGTGAGGAAAAGAGTACGGTTTTATTTTGACCAAGATTTTTAATGACTTCCCGAATTTCTACTATTTGGTTAGGATCTAATCCAGTAGTGGGTTCATCCAACACTAATACCTCAGGGTCGTGCAGTAATGCAGCAGCCAATCCAACCCGTTGTTTATATCCTTTCGAAAGCTGCCCAATTTTTTTTGATCCTTCCTTGTTCAAACCCACCTGCTCAATTACGTTCTCGATCGATTGTTTTTTGTTTGAAATTTTGTGTACATCGGCAGAAAAATCGAGATACTCCCGAACATACATATCGTAATACAAGGGATTTGATTCTGGCAGATAGCCAATTTTCTTTTTTGTAAGTAATGGTTGTTGTTGTACGTTCATACCACAAACGAAAACCTCTCCACTCTCGGGCTGAAGGTAACCTGTTATTATTTTCATGGTGGTAGACTTTCCTGCCCCATTGGGTCCCAAAAAACCAACAATTTCTCCTTTATCTACTTTAAAAGAAATATTATTTACTGCTTTTTGTTCGCCGTAAATTTTGCTTAAGTTGTTTACTTCGATAGACATAATTACTGACGAAATTAAGAATTTAAAATTTTGCAGGAAGAAGGAAAAACTGAATCCGTAATTGGCTTTCGTATCAATACAAGCGGTAAGAAAAAGCAGTCGCCGTTACCATCATTTCTTAATGGCTAACGCAATTTTTGAATCGGCCGTTCCATAATAAAGAAACCATTTATTTTTAAACCAGGCTAATCCTTCCGCAAAACAAACCCTGTTTACCTGTCCGGTTATTTCGTAGGGTTTATCGGGCTTCATAAAATAATTTTCCATACGGTATAAAACAGTAGTCGGGTCGGTTGGGCTCAATAGAATTTGTGAAGGAGCATAGGTTCCTTCTGAAAGAAGTGTATCGCCTATTGATGGTATATTACGGCTATTATAAATCAGCAATATACCTTTATCGGTAAGCATAGCCGGCGGACCGGGTTCAACAAGGTCGCTATCAAACTTCTTTTTTCTTGGCCCAAAAACAGTTTTTATTTCACTTATATCTTTTGCATTATGGCGAAGCTCAATACTTGGTTTTTCATTGTTTTTATATAGTACCGGTTCCCAGTTAATAAGATCGTCAGATACTGCTGCCCAAATATTTACATCTCCCCAATACATCCAGTATTTACCGTTGATTGGAGTTGCTACAATTCTTCCGTCTTTTTCATAAGTGGAAACAATGGATCCCGATTTCGACCAGGTGTTTAGATACTTGCTATTGTATGCCTTTGCAAATGCCGGACCATGCTTGGTCCAATGTAGAAGATCACTAGAGGAGGCTACTAACAGGCGGGCCTTATCTCCATCATAGGCCGAATATGTCATATAATACCTGCCGTTTGCATCTTCAACAATTCTTGGATCTTCACAACCGCCTTCCCATTCGTATTTTTTTTGTTCATCAGAAGAAGGATACAGCACAGGTTCGGATCGTTTCTCAAAATGAATTCCGTCCGAACTTTCAGCGAGGCCAATCCTGGAAGTACCGGCATATTTGCCAATCGTATCTTCTGCCCTATATAACATATACAATGTTCCATTTCTTACAACAACAGCCGGGTTAAAAACATCTTTATTTTCCCATTTAATATTTTTTTTCAGCACGGGGCAGGTAAACACACCGTCTCCTGCTCGTAATATTGGGTTTGCAGAATCGATTTTAGTAAATGGCAAAAGTGCCCATTCGTTTTCTATAACCTTGTTGGTACTTGTTATTGTTTTTTTAAGAGGATCACTGGTAATAGTATTACACCCACAGAGAAATACTATTACCTGGCAATAAAGAAAAAGACTTTTTCTCATGCTGATGAATTACTTTTCAAACTAAGGTACACGATAAACGTTGGCTAAGAGCGAAGGTTATTTAGCTCAGGAGAGAACTTGTTCAGATGTTTTTCAATAGTACCCAATTAGAATAGCATTTTAATGGTCTATTAAAGAAGATGTATACTAAAGAATTGTTTCAATATATTCATGGTAGGAATGAAAAATAAATTTGAATTCATTTATAGTTCATAAATAGTCGGTTAGTGTTTGAAATGCCGCAGACCGGTCATCACCATAGCAAGATTATTTTGCCTGCAGTATTCTATGGAATCTTTATCACGCACAGATCCTCCGGGTTGAATAAATGCAGTGATGCCCGCTTTATGTCCTAATTCAACACAATCATTGAATGGGAAAAACGCGTCGCTGGCCATTACTGCTCCCTGAAGATTAAAGTTGAAATGCTTTGCCTTATCAATTGCATGCCGAAGTGCATCAATACGACTGGTTTGTCCGCATCCTTTACCAATGAGTTGCCCGTTTTTTACCAATGCAATAGCATTTGATTTAAGATGTTTGCAAATGATATTGGAAAATTGAAGGTCTGCTTTTTCCCGGGTGGTCGTATTCCTTCCTCCAACTTCTTCCCAAGTACTATAGTTGCCTTCATCCGATCCTTGTACTAATACACCATTTAATACCGACTTAAACTGGTCGCGCATTTTTCCTGCACTTGTTTGTTGCAATAAGATACGGTTCTTTTTTGTTTTCAATAGTTCGAAGGCGTCTTCATCAAAATCCGGTGCTATCAACACTTCAAAGAATAATTCATTAATGGCAAGAGCAGTTCCTTTATCAATGATTTTATTACATACTAACACTCCTCCAAAAGCGCTTTCTGGATCACCTGCCAATGCAGCATCCCAACTTTCTTTAACGGTTGTTCTTGCCCCAATTCCACAAACATTGGTATGTTTAATAATGGCGAATACAGCGATATCACTATCTTCTCCAAGGGAACCCGGATTACAATCGTTGATTAATTGGATGGCTGCTTCAACGTCGACAAGATTATTATAGGAAAGTTCTTTTCCGTTTAATTGAGAGAATAGTTCTTCAAGGTTTCCATAAAAAATACCCGATTGGTGGGGGTTTTCTCCATAGCGCATTGTTTTTGGATGTGGAATTGACGTTAAGAAATATTGAGCATCTGTTTGATTAAAGTATTGAGCGATTGCAACATCATAATGCGCCACAATTTCAAACGCTTTTGCAGCGAAGGCTTTACGCTGATCGAGCGTAGTTTCTCCGAGTTGTTCTTTTAATAATAATTCAAGTGCCGGATAATCTTTTTTTGCAGCGATGACTACAACATCTTTAAAATTTTTAGCTGCACCACGAATCATAGAAGGTCCCCCAATATCAATTTTCTCAATAATTAATTTCTCTTCATTGGTTGAAGCCACAGTTTCTTCAAAAGGATAAAGATCTACGATAACCAGGTCTATTTCCGGAATATGGAACTGCTTCATTTCTTCTATGTCGGTGGCATTGTCTCTTCTTCCTAATATTCCTCCAAATACGGATGGATGAAGCGTTTTAACCCTGCCTCCTAAAATGGAAGGATAGGAAGTTAATTGTTCAACAGGGATAACCGGAATCCCTAATTTTTCTACGAACTGCTGGGTTCCACCTGTGGAATAAATGGCGACTCCCAGTTGATGCAATTGCTGAACAATTGCTTCAAGCCCTTCTTTATAAAAAACGGATAGTAGTGCTGATTGAATTTTTTTATTCATGTTCACGGTTTGAATAGTACTGCCATAGTTTTTTTAAGATAGGCAAGTTTTTTTAAGAGGCGCAAAGGTAAGTTATGGCAGGTTCATCTCAAAAGCGCCGTTGATATCCACACGGTGGCAGGCTATCCCGGCTTTTTCACAATCTTTTTGCCACAGGTTCACTTTCCATGAAGGATTTGAACCGTCAATTACAATTTGGTTACAGTAAAAAATGGACAACAAATCGGTTATATACAAACGGGGATTTTTAGAAAGAATAATAAGATCAGCTTTAATTTTAGGTGTACCCTTTATGAAATGGTAACCGCTATCAATCATTACTACGCGGGTGGATCCAAATATAAAGAGGTTGTTACTTTTGTATAATCCTTCTAACGTTTTTACATAACTGCACCTGTGCAGAATCCTCGATGGAGTTAAATGAAAGTTTAGTAAAGAAGCGTTAGATTCCAGAGCGCTATCTCCCTTAAAAAAATAATGCCGGCCATTTATGAAATCAATAGCCTGTTGCTTTGGGGTGTTATAAATTATTATTTTTTGTTGATAGTTGCTATGCATAAAAGAGAATGATCTTAATAATACAAAGCCAAATAAACTGAACAAGGCAAGTATTAATGCTTTCGTGTTTTTTTGCAATAGCCAAAAGCCCAGCGCGGCGATTATAAGATATAATACAAAAGCCTGCGCAATGGTAATATACAGGTTGCTGAATACTGAAAAGGGGATTCTATTAATTTCTTCTATAAAGTAGTTGAGCGCTTTAATTAGCCACTGCACTACTAAACCTACAGGTATTGCAATAAATGGAATTATAGAAATGCTGCATAGTATTATTTCTCCTAATAAAATAATACTCGATAAGGGAACGGCCACTAAGTTGGTAACCATAAACAACAGCGGAAATTGGTGGAAATAATAAATACTGATAGGGGTGGTTAGAATTTGGGCAGCAATCGTTACGGCTGTTAGTTTCCATACTGCATCCAACATTTTTCCTGGGAAATAAAACAGGTTATATATTGATTTACTAAAAATAACAATACTTAATACTGCTATATACGACAATTGAAAACCTACATCCCATAGCCAAAGAGGATTATAACAGAGAAGTAAGAACGCTGAAGCCGCCAGAGAGTTGTACACTGAAGTTTTTTTTGACAAGCTTTCGCCCAATACGATGCAACTGAACATAAGGGCCGAACGTAAAACTGAAGGAGAGCCTCCTGTAAGCAAACTGAACATCCATAAACCGGCAATAATAGTGATTGGTTTTACCCATTTTATTTTTTTATTTCTTGAAAAAGGTCGAAATAGAAGCGTAAGTAACCAGTATATTAATCCGAGGTGTAAGCCCGATATTGCAATTACATGTACCACACCAGTATTTGAATAAGCTTGTACAAGGTCCTTATCCAAATCATCTTTATAACCAATCAGCATTGCTTCAGCCAATCCGGTTTCTTTGGTTTCCTTAACATACGTGCGAAGAATGGAAATTATTTTTGCACGGCTTTTAAATAGAAACTGCCTGACCCTGTTATTTTTTTTATTTTTTAGCAGCATCCAATCACCGGTTCTCAAAAAAACCTGGTAATAAATATTCTGGAAAGAAGCATATTGCTGATAATTAAAAGCGCCGGGGTTACCTGTTGATTTTATTGGCTGGAGAGGCCGGCTGAATAAAAGTTGGCTACCGTATTGCAATGCTGGTATGGTACTGTCTTTCCGGAAATAGATAATAAGGTGACTATTTACAGAAATCAATTTATTATTAATGATAATGCCGGAAACTGAAGCAATAGCTTTAAAGGAATTTTCTTTTTCGGATAGGGGTTCTTCAATAGTTGCAATAATCAGGGTACTGTCTTTATAATAATGGCCAATCCATTCTGAATGATTGGGGGCATACTTTTGAAAAATGAGAAACATGCCACCCGCAGCTAATAGTATATTGAGTAAGATACCCGGCAAAAGTGGAAATCGAAATCTTACCCGAATGGGAAGAAATAATAATAGTATTAATAATGGAAACAGACTACTTAATGTGAGTAGTATCCAATGGCTGGAAAGAGGAGCATACCATTGAATTAATAGCCCGGCAATAAGAGGTATAAGCAGCCTTAGAAAGGGGGCCTTTTTCCAAATAGGAATAGTGGCGTTTTTCTCCATAACTTGATAAAAGTTCTTTAGTAATTATATCCTTCGCCAACTAATCCAAATAGATTCATTCGAAATCTAAAACATAAATCATCTTTATGTTTATTGGTTTGGATTGGCCGGGAATGAAAAATTAAAACAAGAATTTTTTGAGGAGGAGCTAATTAAGCAACGGATTGGTGACCACGAAAATGGTTTTAAAGTCAATCATAGAGATATTGGATTCTCAAAAAAAAGATGATAAAAAAATCAAAACGAATTTCATCTTATATTTTAAAAAGGCAATGTTAAGGGGTGAAAGCTTTATACGGTTTTTTTATTCTTTTTTTTACGGTTTACAAATAATATAATATCCGGTATTGTTCAAGTTATTTCAACGGGTTATTTGTATTTGTTTCACGGTATTTTTGGATAGTAATTTTACTTTTACCTGAACATCTTCAAGTTATAAATATTATTAATTTGTAATTAATTGACTTACATTTTTTTGTGAATTTTTTTTTGTTGATTCACCCATAGTTTTAGGGGGTACTGATTTTTTAATATTTAAAACCTACAAGCTATGTTGACAATTACCTCAAAAACACGTAAAGCGGGAAAATTTGTAAATACCGAACATACCGATACCATCATCCGCAATTACAAACAGGAAAGATGGGTGAACAATTCAAAACATATCGGCAAGGAAGATTCGTTGAGTGTTTGGTACAGTGCTGAAGAACTGGAACAATTTCTGGAAAGAATTAAACTGCATGGAGCCGATGGGGTGCGGTTTTATTTTGGAGCCTATGGTAAAGAGTATACCGGGAACCCTCTGTATGCGGGAAGACAAACAATCGTAATGGTAGCTACGCAGGGAAAGGAAACCCAGAAGGGGATAGTGGATAAGGATGTATATATTAATACTGAAAAAGGGAATAGCATATTGGCCTATAATGTCGGCAAATTATGCCCGCCAATTTGTAAGCCAAATATTTTTGATGATGAGAATGATGGTATTGGCATTACAATTATTGATAAGAAAGATGGAGGATTAATGGTTATTTAGATAATATTTTCATTTTTTTTAAAACCTTCTGTATTCAGAAGGTTTTTTTTATTAATATGGGTTAACTTTTCCTTATTATGCCGAATATCCCATTATATGTTCTTATTATTGGCATAAGCTGCCTGGTAAGTTTTATCGTTTATTTCAGAAAGAATTCTAAGGTTTATTTGAAGTTGTTTCCACTTTTTTTGTTGGCTTCTTTTTTGGTTGAAGTATATGTAGTGAATATTTGGAATCATGGAGGAGATACTGCATTTATTTATAACTTTTTTACTTTATTTGAATTTTGTTTTTATTTTTTCATTATGCATAGCATTATACATAGAAGAACAATTAGAAGACTTATTGTTGCAGTTGCACTTTGTTATACTCCACTAGCGCTAATTAATATTTTTTTTTATCAAGGTACTTATGTGTTTCATACCATTACCTATTCTTTAGGTTGCTTATTAATTGTCTGTTTTTCTATAATTTACTTTCTTGAATTATTTTGGTTACCCAAATTTGTCAACCTTACAAGAGAACCTTCATTTTGGATAAGTGCCGGGTTGCTTTTTTTTTATAGTTGTTCATTCCCCTTTTTTGGGCTCTCAGGCTTACTTAAAGGTTCGGCACCTTTTATCTTAGAAAACTTTGATAACATTATAAGCGTTTTAAATATATTGTTATACTCTTTATTTACTATTGCATTCTTATGTCAAATCAAAATCAAGAAATCTATATAATAATCATAATTGCAATTGTAATTGCTTTACTGCTGGTCGGTTTTATCGTAACCATACTTTTCATTTATCAACGCAGAAGGCACCAGCAGGAACAGGAGTTAGTTCAGTTAAAAGACAGTTATGAACAGGAAGCATTAAAATCGCAATTGGAAATTCAGGAGACCACCTTTAAAACGATCAGCCAGGAATTGCATGATAATATCGGCCAGCTTCTTTCTGTTGTAA
>JBJXDV010000211.1:0-7571 GCA_046153465.1 Chitinophagaceae bacterium | reverse complement strand
GGTGCTGCCATAATAATTAATTAAAATAGATATAGCCGATATAGAAAAATATACTTTAATTCCTCAAAAACAACTTTAAAAATTATTTAGCACCATTGATTTTTATAATTAAAATGCAGATAGTTTTTTTATTTACCAGGTGTAATAATAATGTTTCTGTATTCAATCGGGCCATGATCGCCCTGCATAAAAATCGGGCCGGGTTCTCCTTCATTACTATCAAGGGCGCCTCCGGTAATACCAGGAATTTCCTGATTCAGAATAACTGTTTTTCCATTAAGCACCACCGTTACCATTCTGCCGGAAAGCGTAATATCATAGCTTTGCCATTCTCCGGCATCCTTTGCTAAATTCTCACTGGGTTTAATAAAACCATAGATGGCACCAAGGCCGCCCTTCCAGGGTTCCACTCCTTTACTGTCTTCAATCTGAACTTCGTATCGGCCACGAAGATATACACCACTATTACTGTGTTTAGGATACCGAAACTCAATATGCAATTTGAAGTCATTAAATACTTGTTCTGTGCGTATGTTAGCACCAGATTTAGGGCTGCGCAATATTCCATTCTCTACGACCCACTGATTCTCTCCTAACGCTTTCCAGCCGGTTAGATCTTTTCCATTGAATAAACGAATAGGTGTTCCCCATACTGGTGGTTTATTCTTCTTTAAAGAAGGAGCTCTCACGGCTACAAAAGGATACGTTTTTCCAATTGGTAGGATAATCGTTCCCGTTAGTTGATCACCCGAAAAAATTCCCTCAACTTTTAAATCGGTCGAAGTATTTTCCCATTGAGGGGGTATAGAAAAATGAAATTTATCCCCTTCTACATTAATTTGAGAAACAGGTCTGGCGCTTCCACCATCTGCAACAAATTGTCCTACCCAGGTTCGTAATCCCGAATGTGAAATTTCAAGCCAGGATGGTTTTTGTTTGTCTTCTTCCTGGTAGGTTATGTCCCATCTGCCTTCGATTGTTGGCTTTTGAGCGGAAGACTGAGCATTTAACATGGGAGTATTTATTAATAAAATGGCTATTAGAGATACGACCTGGTTGAGTTCGCTGCAGATAAATTTTCTCATTGGCTTATTTTTTGAAACTTCAATTTAATTAGAAAAATTCAAAAGAAAGAAGAAAGAAATTTATTATTACTCCTAATTTCTTTATAGTCATCCAGAAGCTGCAGTAACTTTAGCACTATCTTTAAAAGAAAGTATCATGACCAACGTAAGTATTCAATTAATAATAAATAGAATAATAGCTAATATTACCGAAAAAATACCCGCTTTTGAAAACAGTGCGCCCGACTGGGGTATATCTCAGGGAAATGTTGCGCTTTGTATTATTGATGATGCTGGAAATATTTATGGTAAAATATGGGGAACCGATAAACTTCGTGGAAGAAGGTATTACGATATTGCTTACCGAAAGGCATCACAGGTATGGATAACCGGGTATAAGACCGGTGAATTTGAACGATTGGTATTTACCGATAAATTAAATTATAGAGATTTTGGTATTGAGTTACCCGATTTAATGGGATGGGAAGGCGGCCAACCCATTCAAGTTGATGCAGAAACCCGTATCTCCTGCGGCTTCAGTGGCTTTAAAGGAGTAAACGATTTGGCGATAGTGAAGAAGGCCGCGGAAGAGGCAATGGTCGGGCTATAGTTTTTTATGTGATTCGAGCAATGTTCGTTGTTTAGTTTAATAATGGCCACAATGCGATTGTCTTTCATGTTCAGGCATTAAAAGTAAAAGAGTTTTTCAAAAACTTTTTTGCGTCTGTTAGCCTAAATTTATTCAACGAGGTTCAGCTTCTCTTTTAATAATTGATACCTCGGGTCTTCAGACAAGCCATTGTACATTGGGTGATCAATAAGAATGGCTACAACTCCCATTTTTTTCTCAACACATTGGAATAAATGAGATATAGCTTTGTCCTTTTCTTTCAACGACCACCAAATCATAGCCAGATCTATATCCATTACACTCTCCGGTTCTTCCACCTGTCTTTGCTCTATCTTTCTGATACACTCCAATGCCTTTTCCGTTTCGCCCAACCTGGCATAGGCACAACCTAAAGGTCCAAGGCCTTTTAACGGATTCTTTATCATAAAGTGAATTTGTTGAAATATTTCTTTTGCTTTTTTCCAGTCGCCCTTAATTCCAATGCACCAACCTTTTGACTCCATTGCTGCCCGCATATCTGGATACAGTTCAAGTAAACGATCTATTTGTTGTAATGCCTCATCGGTTCTGCCTGCACAGAGGTAGGCATGTGAAAGGTATTGGTTGACAATTGGTGATACAGGATCAATCTCCAATGCTTTCGCCATTATTTCAACTGCACTTTGCTGGCGGCCAGTACTCAGGTAATATAAAGAAAGCAACTGGTGAACTTCTGTTGTTGCCGGATTAAGTTTCAAGGCTTTTGCAAAAAAGCTGTAAGCTTCATTCCAGTTCCAGTCGTAAAGCAAAAAGGCGGCGCCTTTTGCCGAATATGCTGCTGCCAGTGTACCATCTAATTGTATTGCTTTATCACTATATCTATGCACCACTTCAAAAGCTTTCTCGGGAAGCATTTGTCCTGTAGCCCCTAAGGAAGCATAACCTGTTGCAGCCATGGCGTAAGCATGGGCATAATCCGGTTCAAGTGTAATTGCTTTTTCAAAATACTCTATAGCTTTTTTGGTATTCTTTGGTGTTAACTTATTATGAAAATGCAGGCCTTGCAAAAAAAATGTATAAGCCTCAATATTTTGAGTGGGCACTTTTACAAGTTTTTCCTCATGCTTTTTCGCAGTCAAATTCTCACGACACTTATTAGCGATGATGCTGCTGATCTCATCCTGCACTTCAAATATATCCGTAAGGTTCCGATCATAATTTTCGCTCCAGATATGATATCCGTCGGCTGCATTTATTAACTGCGCTGAAATGCGCACCCGGTTTCCGGCTCTTCGTACACTTCCTTCCAAAATTCTGTCTACGTTTAGCTGTATGCCAATATCCCGTATATCTGTATTTTTCCCTTTGAAAGCAAAAGCCGAGGTTCTTGAAGTTACCTGCAGGCCCTCCACTTTAGTAAATGCATTCAGTAGTTCTTCTGTAATACCGTCACTGAAGTATTCATTTTCAGGATCGGCACTCATGTTTACAAAAGGCAACACAGCAAGACGATTAACTCGCTGTTTGGTATTCCCTTTTAATTCATCGCGGACAGGAACAACAAGGTCTTTGTTATCTATTGCAAAAATGCGAACAGGTTTTTTTACATTCTTAAATTCAAAATAACCCATTTCACGGGCAGTAAGGTCTTCCTGGTTTCTAATTTCATCAAACACTTTTTCTGAAATAAGAATGGAACCCGGAACAGCCAGGGATTCAATTCTTGATGCAAGATTCACCCCGTCGCCATAAACGCCTTCATTTTCTATTGAAATATCTCCAGTGTGAATACCTATCCGCAAATTTACTTTAGGTTCCTGTTGTAATGTTCTTTGTATTTCAATTGCGCAGTTAACACCATCAATAGCGCTGTTAAAAATGCTTAAAGCACCATCGCCATAATATTGAAGAATTTTTCCCTGGTGAAAAGGAACAGAGGCTTCCAAAACTTCTTTCAGTCTTCGATGCTTGACTGTTGCCAATTGTTCGTTTTGCTGCATAAGTGCAGTATAACCAGACATGTCCGAAAACATTATTGCAGCAAGTTGGCGCATTGGTGAAATTAGCGAAGATAAATTTGATAGCTATTGACATTTCTCTCAATTAGGGATATGTCGTTATCTTTTGCATAAAGGTATTCTGCTCATACACCTTAAAGAACCCGCCTTGTGTTAATTCAATTGCTAAGGTATGATTGATGCTCTATTTTTTTTAAATGCATCGTCTTCTTTGTACGTAATTTTTATTTGATGTACTTCTTTCTACCTCAACCGGTACACCCGCTCTGCTTTCTATACTAATTCTTTTTTAAATTTAAATCTTTCTCGCTAAGGAGCCTGCTTTATAAATTTCACAGAAAACACTTTACCGTTTCCGTTAGCCTGCAGATAATAGGAAACGGTTTTAAGTGAACTTACCAATAGATCAATTTTTCCTGCTTTGAGATATAGAAATCTCTTTGTATATAAAATTCTGTCGAGTTCGTCTGCAATACGAATCTTGACAGGGCCCGAAAAAGTACTTTCGGAAAATTTAACAGTGACAAAATCTCCCGCAGGATTCGGATAAATAGTAACCCAGCTAATATAAGAAATGTTTGAAGGGGCCTAATTAACTTAACCTATTGATTTGACAGCATTACTCATTAACTCTTTGTTTCCTATCAACTCCTTGTTTCCGCATTCTATTTCTTCAAAAATGCCTCCCGCCAATGATAGATTCGTACGCAGGGGATTAAGCATTAACAGGTCTTTCGGTCCAGCAAGGAGAAAAAAAGGAATATATAAGCGGGAAGACAGTAAAACTTCCTGAAACGTAGCGGTATTCTGTCTCTTGTCGCCAACCCCAATTGTTCATAGATGATCTATTCGCGCAACACAAATCCCTTAGTTACATTTTGTATTTTTTTTACATTCCTGGCGAGTATACCCGCTCCGCCGTCTTCAACACCTCTTCTTTGCTTAGGCTCATTTTCTTTAGTTTCTGTTCCTGGTACAATGGCCGCTGGTCTGCAAAATGTGGGCTATTCGGATGCATACTTGCTCCAAATGTATTTATGGTTTCAATAATCGGTAAACTACCATCTTTGGGAAACCGAACAAATGCAATATAAGCGTCCCCGCCAGTCATTCTTCTTAATCCATTTTTCCATTCAACACTTCCTACCGCCGCTAACACATCGGGTACCCCTGCCTGTGGCCATGACTCATTTCCCCGAACAAGCTTTTGTACCTCGCCCAATGTTAGATCAAGCCGGTTAAAATATTTCATAAGGTAATTGTGAATACGTGTATATACTTCAATAGCTTCTGCCATGGTTAACGTATCTTTATTGCGCCCATTCATCACTTCTGGTACAATACTATAGACTAAACTATATACCAAGGCCCCCTTACTATTTACTCCGGCAATATGATTCCAGTTTTTGAAAGCATTTATTAATGGTGCTAAAGCGGGATTATCTTTTTCGTTTACTAAAAACAGTGAGTCGGCTGTAAATCCATAGGGAAATAAAATGGGATCTGGCAATTGCCGGTCGAACTTAATTCGCTGTATATCCTGATAACTGATTTTCTCTAACGGATCTAGTAAATCTTTAGCGCGGCGGCTCCTGTTATTATGATAGCGTTCATATCCATCATTACGATCAAATAGTTGGGGAGACAGGTTTTCTTTTTCATCGGTTGCTAAAAAAGGCGAATGATTGGTATTATACAGATACCCTGCTTTTGGGTTTATATATTGTGGTAATTGATTAAATGGTTTTATCTCCGTCCACAAACTTTGGCGGGTATTACCTGCAATTGTACTACTCCAATGAAAAGCAGTATCTGGGTTACGCAGAGGAATCCTTCCATTGGAAATATAAAAAATTGTATCCCGCTTATCGGCATATACAATATTAAACATTGGTAAATGATGTTGCTGAAGCGCTGTATAAAACTCGCTGAAATTACTGGCGCGGTTCATGGCATACCATTGCTGTAGTGCCTTAGCATCCATAAGTGCAGGTACGCGTAAAGAATAATAAGCACCAGATGGAGATTGGATCGTTGGACCATAAATGGAAGTATAGGCCGCTCTTTTAACTTTTATTGGTATACCCTTTACCTTTAACGTGATATTTCTTTTTTCCAATGTCAGCCATTCTCCATCTACTTTATATTTACCAGGATGTTCTTTATCGGTTTGTAATTGGTACACATCAACCTTATCCTGGAAATTTACCGTATGCGCCCATGCGAGATTGGCATTAACTCCATGAAAAATTAATGGTGCGCCGGGAAACAGGCCGCCGAGAATATTCCATCCTTCCTCACTCTGTAAATGTGCTTCATAAAAAGCAGTAGGCCCTTCAATGGGTTGATGTGCATTAATCACCAGCATATTTTCTCCACTTGCTGATTTAGTTGAACGTACTGCAAATGCATTGGATCCTTCCCCCCTAAAACCAGCCAACTCGGGCATTGCATTATTGAAAATTGCCGGTAATGTTCTATCTATTCCACAAAAAATAGCTACTGAAAAGCAGGTTGCCGCAAGGTATTCCTGAACAGTAATGGGAAATACGTTTTTTGTCAACGATTCTTTCGGGTGTTTGTTGGCGTAAGCTTCTAGTCCGAGCAGGTATCCTTTTATCAGGTTGATAAATTTAGGGTCCATAGTTTCAAATTGCTGATCAACGGTTGCTTTTGTATTCAGTAATCCAAATACATAATCTACCTGGGCACCTTTCTTACCTAAATAAGTTCCTAGTCTTCCTTTCGCCGTTAACATCAGCGTTTGAATGGTTTCAAAATCATCTTCGGCATGTGCCCATGCAAGTCCATATGCTACTTCAGCATCGGTGGGCGCAAAAATATGGGGTACGCCAAAACTATCTCGGGCAATGGTAATTAAATTGGTACGAATAACTGGTTCACCAAAAGATTGAGCCGTTACTGAAGAACCAATAAAGGATAGTAGTAGAAATGAGAAAAAACGCATATGGAGAATATTAGAGACGTAAGTTATAGAAACTTAAAGCTATTTGTATGTTTCCCTAAACTGTTATATCTTTTTTTATAACAAGGGGGTGTAGTGGTGCAAGGTTTTTGTTTTAGCATGTTTAAAATGGCAATAAGGGTAGAAATTTATCTAAAAATAAAAAAGTATGTTCATCTCAGCGAACTCTGCACTCCTTTGTGTTCCTCAAAAACCAGACGCAAAGATTAGAAAGAATCGCAAAGGTCTCTAAGAATTATAATTATTTAATTTCTCTCTGCGAACTCTGCGCTCCTTTGCATTCTTTGCGTTCCGGATGAAATTTAGCTTAGTGTTTGGAATCGAACATGAGGAAAAAAACGGTTGCGGAAGGATTTTCCTAACCTATATTTTATAATAATTTATGTGGCAACTCCAAATGTGAAATATCTTTATTTTGTTTTGGCATAGTCAAATACCATATTGCAAAAGGCTTTTACCCCAATTATAAATCCGGATTCATCCAAAAAGAAATCGGGTGTATGATGCTGACCAATATTATCAGGATCTTTTCCTTTTGCCATTCCGCCTAAACTAAAAAAGAAACTGGGTGCTTTTTGTCCGTAGAAAGAAAAATCCTCGGCAGCAGTTGTCAAGCCAGATTCGCTCACATTCTCTATTCCTGCTGCTTTTTGTAATGAAGGAATTAATTTTTTCGCCAATACCGGATCGTTATAATTCACTAAGGTTTGCGTTACAATATCAACCTCAGCCGTTGCTCCCGCACTTTCTGCAATCATCTTAACGGTTCTGCGCATGCGATTATGTACATCTAAACGCATGGCTGCATCGAGTGTCCGAACGGTACCATTCATTTCTGCCGTTTCCGGAATGATATTCGAACGAACACCACTATGCATCGATCCTACAGAAAT
>JBJXDV010000210.1:0-6023 GCA_046153465.1 Chitinophagaceae bacterium | reverse complement strand
CAAAAATGCTAAAGAGCTTTGAATACTGGTTTGGACCCTATCCCTTTTATGAAGACGGGTACAAACTGGTACAATCTCCACACCTTGGAATGGAACATCAAAGTGCTGTTGCCTATGGTAATCGTTTCCAAAACGGATACCTCGGTAGAGACTTAAGTGGAACAGGCTGGGGGAAAAAATGGGATTTTATTATTGTACATGAAAGTGGGCATGAATGGTTTGCTAATAATATTACTACAAATGATATTGCAGACATGTGGGTACACGAAGGTTTTACCAATTATTCAGAAACGCTTTTTACCACGAGTGAATATGGTATTGAAGCCGGTAATGATTATGTAATTGGAACACGAAAATTGATTGAAAATGAAACACCCATTATTGGCCCATTCGGTGTCAACCAGGAAGGAAGCGGAGATATGTATTACAAAGGCGGAAATCTTTTACATACAATTAGAGCTATCATAAATGATGATGAGAAATTCAGGCAAATTTTACGCGGTTTAAATAAAGTCTTTTACCATAAAACAGTTGATAGCAAAGAAGTGGAAGATTATATAAGTAAGGAGTCTGGAATAAATTTCTCGGTTGTTTTTGATCAGTACTTGAGAACCATTCAGATTCCGGTATTAGAATACAAACTCGACGACCACAGCCTTAGTTATCGATTTACAAATTGCAATAAGAATTTTACGATGCCTTTAAAAATAAAATTCGGAAAAGAGTCTTGGATCACACCAACCACGGATTGGAAAAAAGAACTTCGTTCATCGGACAGTACCGAAAAAACTTTCGAGGTTAACCGCAATTTCTACACTCAAACAATGAAAGTAGAATGATTTAAAAACTTCTAACAATGAGGGGCTATTTACCAATCACTATCTTTACGGCATGAGCACTATTCGAAGGCAAAGTATTATTTCATCGGTTGTAATCTACTTCGGTTTTGCCCTTGGTTTTATTAATACCTACCTATTTACAAGAGAAGGAAGCGGGTTTTCGAAATCGGAATATGGGCTAATTGGCGTTTTTGTATCACTTGCAAACATCATGTTTTCTCTTGCCAGTCTTGGAATGCAGGCCTATATTTATAAATTTCATGCTTATTATAAAGACAACTTGCGTCCACGTGAAAACGACATGATGACATGGGCTTTACTTTCAAGCCTCATTGGGTTTTTGATGATAATAATTGGAGGATGGATATTTAAAGATTTAGTGATTCAAAAATTTGGAACAAATTCGCCAGACCTTGTTAAATATTATTACTGGGTTTTTCCGTTTGGTTTTGGCTTGACTATTTTTTCCTTGTTAGAAGCATTTGCCTGGCAAATTAAAAAATCGGTACTAACTAACTATTTGCGTGAAATACAGTTTCGGCTATTTACAACCGTATTAATTGTTCTGTTTTCGTTTAGATTGGTTAATAATTTTGATTTATTAATTAAAATTTTTGCTTGTACCTATATTTTACTTGCAATTATACTCTTGGTTTATTTGATAACTACCCATCAAATTCATTTTAGCTTTTCAATCAGCAGGGTAACAAAAAAATTCTATAAGAAAATTGCTACCCTTATTTCCTTTGTTTGGGGAGGCACCATTTTATTTACAATATCGAATCAATTCGATTCGCTGGTAATCGCGGCAGTAATGAAAGACGGTTTAGCCTTTGCAGCTATTTATACGATGGCTCAAAATATTGCCAGCCTTGTTCAGGCGCCTCAACGGGGAATCATCTCTTCTTCAATGGCAATTTTGGCACAAGCCTGGAAAGACAAGGATATGGAAAAAATTCAACGGGTCTATCATCGTTCCTCGATTAACCAAATTATTTTTTCAGCAGGAATGTTTACGTTAATATGGTTGAATTTTGCCGATGGCGTTTTTACTTTTCATTTACAGAAAGATTACCTGGCTGCTAAAGAAATTTTTCTATTTATCGGATTGATGCGAATAATAGATATGGGCACAGGTGTAAATGCACAAATCATTGGTACTTCTACAAAATGGCGATTCGATTTTTTAACAGGTGTTATTCTGTTGGCCCTTACCCTTCCACTCAACTATTTGCTTACAAAAGTAATTGGTGTTACCGGCCCGGCAATTGCAAATCTTTTTGCAATTACTTTCTACAATATTATTCGTTATTATTTTCTTTTAAAGAAATATAACCTGCAGCCCTTTACGGTTAAATCTATTTATCCTTTATTGCTAAGTGTTACAGGCTATATAACCTGCTATTATCTATTTCAACAACAACAGGGATTTGGTTGGATTGTATTAAGAAGTGTTGTATTTATCAGTATTTATTTTACAGGATTGCTGGCGCTGAAAGTATCGCCTGATATAATTCCTGTATGGAAAACAATTACAAAAAAAATAGGATTTAGAAAATAGAATTATTCAATCAATCAACTTCTCATATTCTCGAATTGCAGTGGAATTCCTAAATCCCAGTCCTTTGAAGCATGGATAACAGATTGAAGGTCGTCAATCTTTTTTCCGGTTACTCTAATAATATCATCCATTATTGCAACCTGAACTTTAAGTCCTGCTTCTTTGATATTCTTTACAATTTTTTTTGCATCTTCCTGTTTCAATCCATTGCGAACCGGCACTTCTTTTTTCCATGTTTTACCACTTTGACGACTTTCCTTTGACAAGTCGAATGCTTCAGGTGCTATGCCTTGTTTGTGGGCGCGACTGATTAATACATCAATTAATTGACGCATTTTCATATCATCTTCCGTTTCAATGCTTATCAGAAATTCTTTTTTATTAAGATTTATGACCACAGCAGATCCCTTAAAATCAAACCTGTTGGTTATCTCTTTCGTTGTTACGTTCACTGCATTATCAAGTGCCTGGCTATCTACTTTACTAACAAAATCAAAGGATGGCATAAAAAAAATTTCAGTAATAGAATTGGTTACACCTCAAAAGTAAGATTGTTACTACAAATAGTGAAAAAAAGAAGGCCCTGTAGAAACAGGGCCCGTTAACCAAAACTAACTGCTTATGAGAAAAATCTTAAAATAATTATAATGAGTTTAAACATTTACATATACGATATACCACAGCTAACCAGGTACATTAGTAAAAGTGCTATGAGTATTATCTTTTTCATGTTATTGTTCTTACTTATGAGACGCCTTAATGACAAAATAGTTTAAAGAAGGCTTGTTAAAAAAATCAAAAATGAATTTAAACCATGACTTTCAGTTGTAATGATTTAATTGTTTCCTTCCACCTTAATACGGTTTTGTTCATCATTTACTCCTCCTGTCCTTCTTTTCTGCGCATTTGATTTTCCCTTACTGAACCGATAGTTAAAATTGGCGCTAAACACTCTCGAATCTCTTACCTGTTGAAAAGCAGCATCAATGTTTGAATAGCGGCTGGTTCCATCAATTTTTTGAGTCCAGAATAGATCACGAACACTCAACCGGATTGAACCCTTTCCTTTCATTATCTGCTTACTGATTCCAGCGTTTACGGCGCCTAATCCCCGAATACTAAATATTCCATCTATCCCTGCTGTTCTGTAAAAGGCCCCCAATTCAGCACTAATTGTTTTATTGATTTTTATTTGGTTGGATATATTAAACTGACCAGTAGTTGCCCCCAATTCAATAGGATCGTTATTTACAATTCCCTTATAGAGGTTATTGTAAACATTTGCATAAATATTCGAATTCAACCATTTGGTGATCGGAACCCCTGCACTAACAGAAATTCCATATTGTCGCTGGCTGGCGATATTGGATGGAGTTACATAGGTTTCATTACCATTTGGATTTTGCTCAAGTACTTCAGTAATAATATCGGTTGTTTTTGTATAATTAAGAGTGGTGGTTAAAAAACCCTTGAATGTGTGACTAATTTCTACATTATGGCTGAATTGCGGTTGCAGCATTGGGTTACCTCTTTCAAAAGTATATTTATCAAGGAATACAATGAATGGATTCAAGTCTTCGTAATTAGGTCGTTGAATGCGTCGGCCATAATTAAGTCCAACGGTATTGTTTTTATCTACTGTGTATTGTAAAAAAGCTGTAGGAAATAATTGGGTATAATTTCTGTCAAATTTCTGACCGGATGTTATTTGATTTCCGCTGGACCTTGTATTTTCCAGCCGAAGGCCAAATTGTCCGCTTATCTTTTTTGTAAGAGGGCGACTGTAATTAATATAAACAGCATTTACGTTTTCCTTATAGGCAAAATGATTGCTTCTTCCAATATCTCTTACTTTTTGGTTGTTTTGCAAGCTATCATAAATAGCATCATTGTCTGTATTAACAAAGCTTGATTTGATACCGGCTTCTAATTTTGCACCTTTTTTCATAGGAAGAATATAATCAAGCTTCACACTATAAATATTTATATGTTGTGGTAAATTTCCCAGCAAGGTATCGGGTGTAGAAAATGGTTGATTGGTTGAAGTAAAGTAGGCATTTACTAATCGCTGGTCGTTCATGCTTCTGTACCCAAGAATATCGACATCTGCCGTCAATTCTTTTCCTGTAGTATCAAATACATGGCGAAAGTTAAAATTCGAACTAAGATTTTTCCAGGACCTTTCATTGATCGTGCCGGCCCTTGTTATGCTTTGCAGAACTTTTGCAGGATCTGCAATGTTCACATCACTAGTATTTGCAAAACTTCCAGGGTTATTAAAAGCGCTTAGAACGAAACCAATAGTTGTTTTTTTTGTGGCATAAAAGTCCATTCCAATTTTTCCATTAAAAGACTCTCCTTTCTCCCTTATTCTCGATTCCTGGTCAAAATGAGATAATAATTCTTTAGTACTTGCTTCAATAAATTTGCGCTGAATAAACAAGTCATTAAAATTTTTTCGATAACTATATCCTGCACTGGCAAAAAGATTTATTTTATTTTTACGATAGTTGATATTAATTGATTCATTAATTTTTGGATAACGTCCCTGGCCGTATCCGAGAGATAAACTACCGTTATAACCTACCTGTTTTGTTTTCTTTGTTTTGATATTTATAATTCCGCTATTGCCTGCAGCATCATATTTTGCAGGAGGATTGGTCATAATTTCGATTTGATCCAGTTGAGCAGCATTCATATTTCGCAATAAATTAGCCAGATCGGTGCCCGATAAATAAGAAGGGCGACCATCAATATATACCTGAACGCCTTGTTTTCCTTTTAAACTAATATTGCCGTCTTTATCTACACTAATACCTGGAGATTTCTCCAGCACCTCTAAAGCAGAAGCTCCAACGTTAGTTACCGCGGCATCTACATTTACCACTGTTCGGTCTAACCGCTGTTCAATCAATTGCTTTTTGGTCGAAATAGTGACCGCTTTCAAATCTTTTGATTGAACAGTTAGCGTAATTGCCTCAAGGTTCATTTGGGAACCACCTGCAAGGGTAATAGGAGTTGAATAATTTTTTGAATAACCAATTGTTGAAATAAACACGATGTAGGTTCCATCGAGCAAATTGGCGAACTCGTATCTCCCCTCTTTATTGGTGACCGCTATTTTAACTAGCGCGGAATCCCTGCTATTTAACAACGAAACGCTTGCAGAGGGAACCGGCAAGGATTTGTTATCCATCACTTTTCCGATTAGCCCGTTTGTTTTGGTTTGTGCTTGGCCGACGCTGGATAAGGTTATTAATACCACGACTGTCAGCAGAGTCAAAATCTTTCTCATTTTAGTTCTAATGTTTGTTTTATACTATGTTAAAGATATTACAGATCGAAAGTAAGTACTATATATAACATAGTACAATGTTTTATGGTAGATGGCTAATTTTACTGATAACTGGCCGCTATCCAGTTGAGAAGTTTGACGTAGCCCGAAGAATTTAGTTACAATTCCATCCTTTTTTAGGATAGAAGGTAGAAATTAAGTGGTGGACGCTCTGAAACATTAGTAAGAAAAAATCTTCAAGAACATTGAAAATTACCTGAGCCGAAATGGAGGATTTGTTAAGATTGCAGAAATAGATGAGGCTGTCTCTGTGTTAAGAGAACAAACA
>JBJXDV010000209.1:0-2907 GCA_046153465.1 Chitinophagaceae bacterium | reverse complement strand
TCGTTGATCATTTCGGCCGGTTTCAGAAAAGTTCCATCGGTTACCCCGAACCGAAAACCAGCAAAAATTGTTCCTTGTACAGTAGGATCGTAAATAAAACATTCATTGCACAACTCAAGAACAGGGTTCTGCCGAAGATACAAGGTAATGTTTCCTATTTGTAGCGGGTTGATGTAATCGAGGATCGGAACTTCAGTAATAATATGATCACCATCTGCATCTTTTATCTTCACAAATCCCTTATCGAATGCAATAAATCCATCTTTAACAAGTATCCCCAGCTTATTGAACTCTATAAATTCCGGAGCCGTTAACCGCAGCATAAATCCCGAGGCTGCTTCTGCAACAGGGGCCCCTTTTAAGTCGGTAATAATCGCTTTAATTTGTTTAATACCGGTGCCAGCGGGTTGAATTTTTTCGCAGGAGGCGGCAAAAATTAGCAGACCTATAAATGCTATGATCTTTTTCATATAAAAGGTTTAATTGATTTAATGATAAAAAAGAAGAAAATACTGATCCAAAAAAATAGTACCTAAGATTTAATTTGAACACTGTAAAAATAGTGGGTGAGACAATCCATGGAACTACATGAATATGTAGTAAACCATTTTTTCAGAAAAATGATTTATAGAAAAATAGAAAGTCATTTTATTAGGCGACCGTAAATGAAAACAGCATGATCACCAGAAAATAAAGCATAAATCTTTTTCTTCTATTATTATTCAATAACTAATCGTCTTCCCCATTTTCAGGCACTGATTTTGTTACTATAAAATACCCCCATTCACTTACTGTAGTTTTTTCTGATGTTAAATCATTAAGGCTTATGATGAAATATTACTTCCTCCGGACAAGGACCTTTGTGTTTATTATTTTCTTTTTAGTTTCTAACGCATTTCTTAACTCTGGTAGTTTTGCGCAGCCAGTGGTTTCCTTCACTTCTTTTGCAAGTGGATTGAGTGCACCACTGGATATTGTAAACGCTGGGGACGGAACCAATCGTTTATTTATTCTTCAACGCAACGGAACAATCAGAGTACACAATGGAACTAGTTTGTTACCAACTCCATTTATAAATATTGCGGATACGATACTTGATAATGGAGAACAGGGATTATTGAGTATGGCTTTTCATCCCGACTATGAAACGAACCGGTATTTTTTTGTGTATTATACCGATAAGGAAGGCGATATTACCCTGGCTCGTTATCAAACCACTCTTGGAGATCCAAATATTGCGGATCCAACATCGGAAGTAGTTTTATTAGAAATCCCTAAACCGGGTACTCCTTATTTTACAAATCACAATGGGGGTAAAATTAATTTCGGACCCGATGGTTATTTATATGTTTCAATTGGGGATGGTGGAAGTGGAAACGATCCATTCCTTCTTTCACAAAATGGCAATTCATTTTTTGGAAAAATGCTCAGGCTCAACGTAAATAATTTTTCAACGCCTCCTTATTATTCAATTCCTCCTGATAATCCTTATGTATCAAACCCAGCAGTATTGGATGAAATTTGGGTGCTCGGTTTACGAAATCCATGGCGATGGAGTTTTGACAGGCAAACAAATGATATGTGGATCGGTGATGTGGGCCAGGGTGCACGGGAAGAAATAAATTTTCGGGCAAGCGGTTCAACCGGAGGAATAAATTATGGATGGCGCTGTTACGAAGGAAATAATACAAACTTAACCGGAGGTTGCGGTCCCTCTTCCAATTATGTTTTTCCCATCTTTGATTATCCTCATAACGGGAGCACGGGTGGCTTTTCAGTAACCGGAGGAAATGTATATCGGGGGCCAAGCTATCCTTTGCTAACAGGATATTATATATGTGCCGACTATGTTTCAGGCAATATTTGGAAAATAAGACCCAATGGAATTGGTGGATGGAATATTTTTCAGCAAAGTGGATTACCCGGCAGCATTGTAGGTTTTGGAGAAGCAGAGAACGGTACACTTTATGCCACTTCCTTAAATGGTACTGTTTATCTTGTTGAAGCAAACTCCTCACTTCCCGTTCGTTTATTAAACTTTAATGCACAACCGAAAAGTGAATCAGTATTGCTTGAATGGCAAACTTCATATGAAGATCAGGTATTATCGTTTGATATCGAATTTAGTTTTAACGGAATTCGATTCGAAAAAGCCGGCGCTGTTTTGCCATTAAATAAACCAAATGGGGCACAATACCGTTTTAACCATTTTGTAAGCAGCAGCGAGAAAATTTACTACCGAATTAAAACAATAGACCAAAACGGTGGATTCGAGTATTCGAAGGTGTTGCTAATTAATTCTGGAAACAATCGATGGGTTCGAATTAAACCCAGCGTAGTACTAAGCAATACGCTTGCGATAAGCGCTTCAATTCCTTTAACTTCGATTCAATTGTTTACTATCGAAGGAAAGGAGGTTTGGCGAAAAATGTTGGGCGGGCAAATGGGTAATCTTTCTTTGAGAATTCCTAAGTTGGAGGCGGGATCCTATTTGGTACATATCAGGTCGGAAGGCCGTACAGACATACAAAGAATTGTAATCCAATAGCTTTAGAATTCAAAAGACTGTATCCTGTCGTTGTTTTATTTAAACGGCCCCCAATGCAACTTTATAGGGATAAAAATAGTCTACTTATAACTTTACAAAAAAGACAATCAGTTCATTTTTGTATTATAAAAAAATCCTATTTTGCATCCCTGCTGCTGATCGCGCCCCAACTAATACCAAACAACAAAAAAACGGTGTATGAATTCTATTTACAAAATTTTTTTTATCGGTTTGCTGGTAACATCTGTTGAAGCGAAAAGCCAGGTTTTACCCGTTTCTCACAATCCTAAAGTGGAAGTTTATTTGAGCCCGGCGAATAATTATAAGATTAGCCCAGAAACCAACGCGTTGATCAACCC
>JBJXDV010000208.1:0-16317 GCA_046153465.1 Chitinophagaceae bacterium | reverse complement strand
GGATTATATTACCAGTTTTGAAAAGCAAAGATTAATATTTATAAATAATAAATGTCTTGAAAAGTTAAATCGACCTGATAGCTCCAATCTGATGGACCTTTATTTTAGTTCCGGGTATCGAACAAGGGTTATGACGAAAACGATTGTTGAGTTTATTCAATTCTATAAAAAAAATGTTTATAATTTTGGTAATGCAACAGTTTATGAATACCGGTTTAATGGAGTTGCGGAAGTAGAGCCGCATTTTATGTATATCATTTTAAAACAACAAACGGAAAATGAGCAACGCTACGGAAAGGACTACAAAGGTTTTGTGATATGTTCTGACGGTTTGGACTGGAAGGATTATAACGATAAAGGGTTTTCAATTTTATTATTTAAGCAGATGGTCAAAAGAGTTTTACATTCCATTGTATTATGATGATGAAAAATTTATCCCAATAGGTCATTTTAAAAGTAGTAACTGGCAAGAATAATACTAAAGACCGGAGCAGCACGCTTTACTGTTTTAATGAGCATAGGCTTTGCGGGCCTTCGCATCCCGGATATAAGTATCAATCAGATCAAACAGTGTTTTCTTTTTATCATCTTCCAGCGCTTCCAGATCATGGAGGCGCTTAACCGTTTTTTTATCAAAGCCATTGTGCACCCCTGCTCGCGCAAGAATGTTGATACGATGCTAATTAAAGGGAGGAAGAAAATTTATAGCTGGCGCAGGTGTTCCCGGCGTTACAATAAAACTTCTTATCGTGAAAGCATGCAGTCGGGACAACCTGTGCCGATCATAAAAAGATCAATGCCTTTTCTATTTTTCTAAATTTAGCTTGGCACAGGTTGTTTTTCCTTGCTCACTAATTTTCTGAACTATTGATGCTAACCGGAAAAAACACCTGCCCCCAATAGCGCAAGCATGTAAATAGTAAGCCTGGCGCAAGCGTCTCGCTTGTGCCATATACAAATAATCTTTAACTTGGCTGCATGAGCAGGAAGTATAAGTTTGGAGACAACGACAAATTGTATTTTATCAGTTTTGCGGTTGTGTATTGGATTGATTTGTTTGTACAATAGATGGCACAAGCGAGACGCTTGGCCAGATGGGGGGAACGGATCAATGCAATCGGTGAATATCCGGTGCATCCGTTCAATCGGTGTTCCCATTGAATTTATTTTCTAAACGATTGATGTTAACCGGAAAAAACACTTGCCAGAATCTGAACGAACTAATTCTTAAATTGAGATTCGAAAAGAGGCATGCTTACGCGAAAGAAGGGTCAGTAGCAAATAAGTACTCCTTTTAGTTGCTTTGTCAGGGAAACTCTAAATCAAAATAGTTTCCTTTGTTATTATCTAATTCCTTTGCTAACAACTTAAAATTTTCTTCGGTAGCATTCAGGTTTATAAACTTGTTAATAATGGTTCTGTTTCTGTAAAGAATAAAAGTGTTTGCTACTCCTGGGTTAATCTTATTGAGGTTTGCTTCGCTTTCTTCGTCTGCAAAGGAAGGAACAAAGGTTAATGCAAGGTTTTTTAAATGTAATTCATTTCCAATTTTTTCCAACTCAGATTGACGTTTAGCTTTATTATAATCATTGTCGTTGCCATAAACAAAATATGCTTTCAGGTATTTACTTCTCATAACGCTTTGCTGCTCTAAAAAAGTCAGCCATTTTTTGATATCCACCCAATCAGGATTGTTTCCCACAAAATAAACAATACCATGATACCGCCCATATTTGCAAACCGGGCAAGTTCTTGTTCCTTTATCAGGACCATACGCATGAAAAGGAATAAAGGATGGTTGATCTTCACCAATGGCAAGCCCTGATGGTGTTGCAGTGTTTACCGTTTCGGGATAATTCGGAATATTGAGCCCTAAAATAATATTGTGCTCTGCAATTTGCAGTTCACCTTTTTTAAACAGCCTTAAAATACCACTGCCTCCACGGTTCGGAAGTTTTTTTCTTTTTTCTCCCGTTAGCAATTCATCATCATCAAATACAAATTCATCAATATAATATTCTTTATCAATGGCTGGCTCTTTTATAGCAGGATGTATATGTGCTTCAAAATTAGTATTGGGATAGGGGGCAGGCCGAACGGTATAGATGGTATACTTGCCATTTGTATCTGATTTTACCCATCCGCGTATATAACCATGCCGTACTACTCGTGGGTCCAACCCTTGTTTATTTGCATACACACCACTGATATCTGTGTGATAATAATAAAGAATAACGTTGGGAGCCGGCGTTTTTCCATCCAACTTATAAATGGTTCCGGTAATTAAAAGTTTTTGCCCATTTTGTGTCCAGCCGGCACTGGTGTCAATGGCATTTATTTTTTCTGGCATACCTATATACATAAATTCGCCATTTTCAAAAGGGCCACCAACCAGTTGACTTTTATCCTGTTCTCTTTTAATATTGGAGGATGGCTGTCTTACCTGTCCATTACAATTGGATAGTAATATACAAATCAGTACTCCGACTATAAAATTGGCTTTGGTATGCATTGCTGCTATTTTATTTACTGCAAATCTCCCTATTGATCGGCAATAAATAAACCTGGATAGGGTATGAGGAGATTATTTTGTTGTAAGATGATGAGTATTGTTGAATAATTTCTTAAAATCAACAGCAAAGTTCCTGCTAACCCGCAGCCTTTCTCCGTTTTTCAAGCAGAGGTCGTAATCACCATTAAGTCTGGTGGTATAAGAATCAACCCAAATAACATTTACGATGGTTGATTTATGCACCCTGATAAATTGTGCCGGATCTAATTTCAATGAAATTGATTTCAACGTTTCAGAAAGTAAATATTTTTTATTATCAAGATGGATAGCTATGTAAGGTGAGCTTGCCGAAAAGTAGAGAATTTCTGAAGTAGTAATAGTTCGTTTTTTGTTTCCTTCAGCTACCAGGATCGTGATCGAAAATTGTTGGGTAATGATCTTTTTTGCTATTTTATTTTTTATAAGAAACGAATAGGTCAAGATTGGAAAGGAATATAATAAGATCAACATTGATAGATGCTCGGATAAGGTATAATTGAATGTTTGGGAAAAAGAGTAGGTATGATAGTAAAATAAATACGAAACTACCCACACCAGTAAAGGAAAAATAAAAAGATGGAGAATAATTGGTGTTAAAATAATCAACAAGAGATGAATCCACCGCTTTTTAGGAATACGGGTAATAAAAAAATATTGACCAAAAATAAAAGAAACGAATATCCACCAAAACGAACTGAATATAAATGATTCTGAAAAATAGAAAGCAGCATTATTAATAATTGCCCGTAAAAAATCTTGAATCATTATTGTTGCTACAATAATAAGCATACTCACAATCAAAATAGAAACAACGTTCCTATTTGGTTTACAAATTAATGAAGTTGGAATATTGTTCAAGTCTGCGCCGTTTTTACATGAGCTAATCGGTAGAATAGGTGGCGGATTTTAATAAAGAAATTGAAGCTGTCTCAAAAAACAAATAAAATCTCTCAAAGGCGCCATGACGCAAAGAATAAATACTGAGGATCGAGCGTTGCGACTTTGCGTCGTTGCGAGAAAAACATATATTTAGAATGCTTTGGAGACAGCCTCAATAATTTGCAAAAAAATCGTGCGTTGTCGATTCAACTATTTTGCAGCTTTAACATCCTTCCAGTTATAACCCCTTTTTATTCTTAATATTTGGGTATGAGTTACCTTAAATTTTTTAACAAGGTCCTTCATAGGTGCATTCTCGTTAAAAAGTTTCTTCATCTGCCGCACGTTCTCAGTGGTTAACTTATAGGATTTTTTTGTTCCAGGTTTACTATGGCGCCTTCCCAATTTTTCATTAATTACATAGGGGCTATGTTGTTGATGTGCGTAATTTTCTTCCGGCGTCATCCATTTTAAGTTACTGGCCTTATTGTTCAATCTGTCAAAATCCAGATGACCTACAATCGTTTGCTTAGGACTTGATTTTCTAAGAAAATAATCAGCCACCAATCGATGAATAAGGGAATGGTAATGAAGGGTGCGTTCCTTGGCACTGGCAAGAAATTTTTTAGTAAGACTTTGTCTCATACGGATCAATTGTTCCTCTGCTGCCTTGATCTCTTTTTTACCTGCCTTTTTTGCAATTAGCGTATTAACCTTTCGGGCTACCCTGAAGACCTGCTGTTGCATTTCATCAAACTTAACTTGTGATTTCCTGTCCCTTTTTTTATAAAATTTAAGCCTGATGATTTTGTATCCATTGACCATGGAGCCGTTTAGAATATTACCATCAGAAGCACTGTTGAAGGTTCTGATTCGCCCTAAATTTGAAACCTCCATTCTTCCATCCATTTTTAGAGGCGCTTCAAACTTAACGACTTTCCAAATTTCTCCGACGTATTTTTTTGCCATAGTTTGTAATTGGTTGTTGAGTTTTTATAAATAGTGATCAGTAAATTAACAACGTTAGGGCTTTGTGTGCGGCGTGCAATATCGTAATCCTCAGCATGTTTACCTTCCCGCTAATTATAAAGGTAAATGATTAGATCTAAAATTATGTCTTTTTTACTGGTTTTTTATTATAGATAGGAGAAATTGAGTGCTGGCCAATAAATCTCTCGCGGCCTTTGCGACAATTGTATTGATGAATATAGCCATCAAAACAGAAAGTACCGGGCAATGTATTTTTTTTGCCCTCAACAAAAAGGACCTTGATTTTAAATAGTCTTTGAAGTCTCCATAACTTCTCTTTGGATAATCCCGATGATTTTATAATTGCAGATCTTAATTATGCGTTGGAGGTAATCGAGTGAATTCAGTTAATCGCATTCAATAATTTAAAAGGCAATTTTTTGGGAAAATTAAAATCATCTATTGATAGATGTTATGTTCCAATAAATGAATTTCTGAGCTTTGATTAAAAGGGTTTATTTGCTTTTGCATTCAGCAAAAGAATGCCTGAATGAACCCGTATTGAAGTAAGGAGTTGAAAATATTGAGCAGGATATAACAATCTATTAGTACCCGCTATTTTTTAAATAGAACATAAAAAAGCCTGCCTTTGACATCACGGGAGTTCAATAAGTAAACCTAGAAATACAATCCTCTTTTCCTCCAATTTCATGCAAACCAACTGCAAAAAAGCCACACCGATTGTTTTCGCTACTTCGCTGCGTTCCTAATTCAAAAGCAGGCACACTAACATATATAAAGAACTACAAACTCGAAATTTTTTATTACGGGTGTGGGCACAGGAATTATTCTGCAGTTAGGGGATCATTACAATAAATGTATGACCTGTGGGGTTTGTGGGCTGGCTTAAAAAAATGCCAAAGTAGTTTTCAGAGGACTTGATCAGCTACTAATACAGTTTATTTTGGCTGATACGTTTGGATAGAGGGCGGATATTGGATTTGAAAAAGAAAGTTGATTGACATTGGACTTTGCCGGTTTCATAGAATATTAGAAATTCATTACTGGACGGTAATTAAAGGACATTGGATGGTTGAGGTTGCTAATCCTCGTCAATCAACTTCATCACAAATTTAACTATACCATCAACACGCAACAAGAGCAGTTATGCCCTATTTTAGTTATTCAGTAATTACCCACATTATAGTAGATTACTCAAAGACGTATCGCATATTTTCGTTTTGGTAATCGTAAATGTCCGTAAAAAATTAGGTATACAGTATATTCCGAAATAGTATAATTTCGTATATATCCTATGGTATTTATCACGAAAATTTATCACTTTTAAACCCGAATCAGTTATAACCCCGATATCATTATAAATACAAACCGTATGAGAAAACCCGAGAACGACCGACCCATAAGAGTAGCTATTGCCGACGATCATGCCCTTTTCCGTGCCGGTGTTAAAACAGCCCTTGCGGTAAAAAAAGATGTAGAACTCATTGCAGAGGCCGACAATGGAATGCAGTTACTCCACTTACTTAAACATATTGAACCCGATGTAATCTTGCTGGATATACAGATGCCAATTATGGATGGCATTCAAACACTTCCGGAAATCAAAAAAATCAGGCCGGATGCAAAAGTGATTATCCTATCAATGCATAACGATCACTCAATGATCAGTAAACTTATGGAGATTGGTGCCAATTCCTATCTTACAAAGAATTCAGATTCAGAAATGATCTACCAGGCAATTAAAACCTGCTATGAACAGGAGTTCTTCTTTAATGAACTTACAAATAAAGCACTTCTTACTGGTATAAGAACAAAACGTACGGATAGTGCAGGTCCTCAAGATGTAAACCTCAGCGATAAAGAATCAAGGGTTTTAAAACTGATGTGCGAAGAAAAAACAACAAAAGAAATTGCAGATATAGTTGATATAAGTCCGCGCACGGTAGAAGCAATCCGTGATAAATTAAAAACAAAAACGGGTGCGAAAAGTATGGCCGGATTAGTAATGTATGCTGTTAAAAATGGTCTTATTGATCAACACCAATAAATAATTCTTCTTATAATTTTTTGTCCCGGATGTCCGGGACTTTTTTTTGTAGACCCTTTAGCGGAACTTCACCGCATGTCGGAATTTATCAATTACAATGGCAAGATTTTGGATGCCTCCACGCCAATTATCACGGCTGCTAACCGGGGTTTGCGCTACGGCGATGGATTGTTTGAAACGATGAAGATGTTGGATGGAGAGATCCGGCTCTTCGACGCGCATATGGAAAGATTGTTTAAAGGACTGGCACTCTTACATTTTGAGCTACCGGTGCATTTTACGAAAGAGGTTTTGCTAGATGCAATTCTTAAAATCTGTAGCCGCAATAAAGTAAAGAAGGCAGCGAGAATTCGATTGAATCTTTTCAGAGGCAATGGCGGTTTGTATGACATCGAAAATTTGAAACCTAATTATGTAATTGAAGCTTCGCCATTACCAGATCATTATCTTACCCTGAATGAGAATGGTTTGCTGCTGGATACATTTACGGATATGCGTAAATGTTGTGATCTTTTATGCAATTGCAAAACAAATAATTACCAGATCTACAGCATGGCCGCTTTTTATGCAAGGGAACAAAAAGTAAACGATTGCTTTGTTCTAAATGAATACGGCCGCATTTGTGATACTACCATGGGCAATGTTTTTTGGATAAAGAAGGATAAGGTTTTTACAATAGCCCTGGACGAAGGGGGTGTGGCAGGCGTAATGAGACAATACCTAAAAGGGGCATTAAAAAAAAATGGTTACGAGGTGGAGGAGGCTCAGCTTACTTTCCCTGAACTTGAAAATGCAAGCGAAGTTTTTCTTACAAACGCCGCCTATGGCATTCGTTGGGTGAAGCAACATAAAAATTCACACTATACAAATACTACGGTTCAAAAAATTTATCGTGAGATTCGCTGAACAAATTGTTTTAAGGCTTGTTTGTGGAGGAACTGTATGCATATGAATAAATCCGTTAATATATTTTGGTTTCGCCGCGATCTTCGACTCGAAGACAATACGGGTTTGTACCATGCATTAAAAAGTGATCAACCGGTTCAACCAATTTTTATTTTTGATAAAAGCATACTGGATCAGTTGGAGGATAAGGCCGATCGGCGGGTTGAGTTTATACATGCAGCATTGATGGAACTTCAGCAGCAATTACTATCCTATGGCGCTACCCTCCGGGTATATTATGACAACGCGGAAGCGGCATGGAAAAAAATTGTTACAGATTATTCTATCCGAACTGTATTTACCAATCACGACTACGAACCATATGCCATTGAAAGGGACCTTGCCATTGAAAATTTTCTCCATCAGCAGGGGATCGGTTTTAAAACCTTTAAGGACCAGGTTTTGTTTGAGAAGAATGAAGTAATAAAAGACGATGGCACACCCTATACCGTATTCACCCCATATAGTAGAAAGTGGAGATCGATATTGAGTTTGTATCCGGTTCAGGAATTTACTACCGAAAAATACGTTTCTAATTTTTCTAAAGATTCCGTTAGAATGATTCCATCTCTTGCGGATATTGGCTTCAGGGAAGTTGGTAAACCTTTCCCATCTAAACAACTCAAGAAAGAAATTGTAAAGAACTATACTGCGCAGCGTAATTTTCCCGGCATAGAAGGAACCACGAAAATGGGAGTACATCTTCGGTTTGGTACAATAAGCATAAGGCACCTTGCAAAAAAAGCAATGTTGTTGAATGAAACGTATTTGAATGAATTGATATGGCGCGATTTTTACCACTCCATCCTCTGGCATTTCCCTCAGGTTGGAAAAGGAAAAGCATTTAAGCCAGCTTATGAACTGATTCAGTGGCGCAATAAAGAGGATGAGTTTAAAAAATGGTGTGATGGACAAACAGGTTACCCAATTGTAGATGCCGGCATGCGCGAATTAAATGAAACCGGTTTTATGCACAATCGGGTACGCATGATTGTGGCTTCCTTTCTTACCAAACATTTATTGATTGACTGGCGATGGGGCGAAGCCTATTTTGCACAAAAATTATTAGACTTTGACCTCGCTGCTAATAATGGTGGATGGCAATGGGCTGCCGGAAGTGGTTGTGATGCGGCTCCTTATTTCAGAGTATTTAATCCATATCTTCAAACTCAAAAATTTGATGAAGCATTGAAGTATATTCGACAATGGGTGCCCGAACTGGAGGAGTTCAGTTATCCCCTGCCAATTGTTGAACATGAGGTAGCAAGAAAACGCTGTTTGGAGGTTTATGGAAAGGCATTGAAAAAGGAATTATTCTAAAAAAAGCGGTTGATTCACAGTTTGTTCCTGCTCATTTGAATTCATCCATTCCATCATCTTAATTACAGCGGCTTTTCCATCAGATCCTAACTGTATGGAGTAGTTGTTTACATATAAATCAATGTGCTGTCGCATTACCATTTCATTCATTTCCTGCGAATTTTTTTTCACGTAGTCTGTTAATTGCGGATAATGCTCAAAAGCATATTCTATGCTTTGTTTAATGAGTCTGTCAATTTTTTTCTGTATAGTATATTCAATGGCTCTTTTGATAACAATTGCGCCAAGGGGAATCGGCAGCCCTGTTTGTTGTTCCCAATACTCACCCAAATCAATAATTTTCATCAATCCCTTTTCCAGGTAAGTAAAACGGTTTTCGTGTATAAGTACGCCGTAATCAACTTCATTATTCAAAACAGCATTTTCAATTGCAGAGAAAACAAGGAATTTTTTATTTATTGCTTCGGGGTAAGCTATTGAAAAAAGCATATTTGCCGTAGTATGTTCTCCCGGAAGGGCTATTCGTTCGTTTTTTAATCTGTGTAAATCCCCTTGCTGCTGAATTGTAAAATTTTCATTTTCCTTTTTGGAGACTAACAATGGCCCGACTCCTTTACCCAATGCACCACCGCTATTCAAAACAATATATGTTTTTAAAATTTTGGGAAGTACACCATAGCTGATTTTTATAATATCCAACTTACCGGAAAGGGCCCATTCGTTAAGGGTTTGTACATCTTCCAGCATCACTTCAAAATCCAATCCTTCTGTATCAATTTTTTTATTGACCAGGGCATCAAAAATAAAGGTATCATTCGGACAAGGGGAAAAGCCGAGGCGAAGGGTCATCGTATTTCCTGTATAAAAGTTATTAATGAGTTATTCAACACCGTTAGTGCTTCCTTTATCTTCCAGTTTTTCTTATTTCGGTCTCCTACAAAATTTGAAATAGCTCTTACTTGAATAAAAGGTATTTTTTGCTGTAGAGCTATAAAATGCAGGGACGCACCTTCCATCGTTTCAATATCAGCCTCGTATTTTTCTTTAAGTATTGTTATTCTTTTTGGGTCAGTGGTTACTTCATTTACGGTTACTCCATTTACAATAGGAAGTGCCAATTTATTCCAACTCATCACATGATGGTTTACTAGTTTTTTTTCAACAAAAGGTATAACATTAGCATCTGCCAATCCCAAATCAAAAATATCTATGAACTGTTGATCTTCCATCACACCACAGTCTCCTACTATTTCACTACCCGCTACAACCACTATACCCGGGGAGTATCTATTCGAAAAACTGCCCGCAATACCTGCCTGTAGAATGAAATCAGGTTTATGGTGGAAGATACTCGAACTTAGATTATACGAGCTGGATAACAAACCAACGCCTGTAAGAAGTATGTTTACGGAGTGTTGGGATATGTTATTAAAAGAATCCTCAAGCCAATTAATTGTTTGTTCAATTTCCTGCCTTGTGGCAGCCACCATCAATATATGCATAGTGCAAATATCAGCAATCGGGTGCATTTGGGCGCTACATCATTCGACAGGATACAGATGATTTTAAAGTTCACCGGCAGATTTGGCGCTTCCTGGAAAACTAAACATAGCTCATTATACCTTGGTAAACTGTCTTCACTAAAATTGTATTAATTTCACCAAAGGATGAACAATTCCAATGCGAATCCGTTATAAAACTAATTCTTCAGTCACTGGTTTGTATAATCGGCACACTTCCGGTAAACCCAAAAAAGTGAAATGCTTTTGAAGATTCAATGCGATTGTTTCTGATCAATGTAAGAGGCTGTCTGCAAGACAACAAGTACCGAACTTTTATCATCGTTAATTTGTAATTCTAAGTCTGTATGAATAATAAAGTAGCTGTTTACAGAAAAGAGCATTTCAATGCAGCCCATCGATTGTTTAATCCGGGTTGGGACGATGCAACGAACCAGTTAGTATTTGGTAAATGCGCAAATCCTAATTATCACGGTCATAACTATGATCTGATTGTGAAAGTAACTGGAATAGTAGATAAGGACACAGGATACGTGATGGATATGAAAGAACTAAGCGACATCATCAAAGAACATGTATTGGATATTTTTGATCACAAGAATTTGAACCTGGACGTATCGTATTTTAAGGAACTTATTCCAACAGCAGAAAATATATGTATGGTAATACATACCATCTTAGCTGGCAAAATTGACCCTAAGTTTGATATCCTTGTGAGATTGTATGAAACGGAAAGAAATTTCGTAGAGTACCCAGCGTAATAGGACTTGCATAAAATTTTAATGGCATTTTAAGTGCTGGAACAATTTGTTGAAACAACTTTTACATAGCCGCTTTGCCACAATAATAAAAAAGTATAAACTATCAATTAGCCATGGCCTATAAGAAAATTGAGCAATACGACGAAAACATTACCCTTAGCCTAACTGACAATTATAAGCAGGCACTTGAGTTGTTGGGTGAAGATCCTGCGAGAGAAGGTTTACTAAAAACACCAGAGCGGGTAGCCAAAGCGATGCAATACCTGACGCAAGGGTATCAGATGGATGCAAAGGCAATTCTAAATTCCGCTAAATTTCACGAAGACGTAAGTGAAATGGTTATTGTAAAGGATATAGAACTATACAGTATGTGCGAGCATCATATGCTGCCTTTTTTTGGAAAGGCTCATATAGCTTATATTCCAAACGGCTATATTACAGGTTTAAGTAAGATTGCACGTGTAGTAGATGTGTTTGCTCGTCGACTACAGGTGCAGGAACGCTTAACCTCACAAATACTGGATGCTATAAAAGATACACTAAATCCAATAGGAGTGGCTGTAGTAATAGAAGCCTCACATCTTTGCATGATGATGCGCGGCGTTCAAAAACAAAATTCTGTAACCACTACCTCAGCTTTTTCAGGAGAATTTCAAAAAAATACGACCCGAAGTGAATTTTTAAAACTAATTGGTGTTAACCTACATTAAATTCCTGCGTTTTACCTTCTTTTATAGAATTGCTATAAAGATTTTTTTAGTTAAAGTCTTTGTGGCATTTTTGTTTCTTTAAACCCTGATCGCTCATGAAGCATGCTTTTGTATTCCCTGGCCAGGGTTCGCAATTCCCGGGCATGGGGAAAGAACATTATGAGAATAGCGCTTTCGCAAAAAAATTATTCGAGCAAGCCAATGAAATAGTAGGCTTTCGAATTTCTGATAGTATGCTTTTTGGTACAGAAGAAGATATTCGGCAAACGAATGTTACGCAGCCTGCTGTTTTTCTCCATTCTGTAATTGCTTTTAAAAGTATTGAGGGCGCTAAGCCCGATATGGTAGCAGGTCATTCACTGGGCGAATTTTCAGCATTGGTAGCAAACGGCACCCTGAGTTTTGAAGATGGATTGCAACTAGTATCTGTTCGCGCAAAAGCTATGCAAAGGGCTTGTGAACTTACCCCTTCCACAATGGCAGCGGTACTCGCTTTATCTGACGATAAAGTAGAAGCAATTTGCGAACAAATACAACATGAAACGGGTGAGGTAGTGGTGGCCGCCAATTACAACTGTACGGGTCAGTTAGTAATTAGCGGATCATTAAAAGGAATAGAAATAGCCTGCGAGCGAATGAAAGCGGCGGGTGCTAAAAGAGCCCTGGTATTGCCAGTTGGAGGAGCCTTTCACTCTCCATTAATGGAATCTGCGAAAGAAGAGTTAAAAGCTGCTATTGAAAAAACTACTTTCCATCAACCTACCGCACATGTGTACCAAAACGTAGTGGCAAGGGCGGTTCATGATCGTGAAGAAATAAAACAAAACCTGATTGATCAATTGACGTCGGCTGTAAAATGGACGCAGAGCGTTCAGGAAATGATAAAAGATGGTGCTACGAAATTTACAGAAGTAGGTCCTGGCAAAGTATTACAGGGACTGATCATGAAAATTGATAAGACGATGCAAACTGATGGGGTAAGTTAACCATGCGCTGAATTAGACGGATGAGGTGCGGGGTTGGTAAACTGAAATAACTTATGTAAATGAACGTCTGAGTTTTGAAATATTAAATTGGTTGTAGATCAATAAGCTACTTAAAAATTGATACTGCAATTGATCCATCCATTATCAAAGGAAGTATTGAAATATTTTTTATAGAAATGAATGGCGGGTTCGTTCCAGTCTAACACCTGCCACATCATTCCGCTGAATTTTTTTTCTTTTGCTTCTTCCTGCAAACGATCCATTAATAGTTTTCCAATTCCTTTCCCCCTGGCTTCCTGGGTTACTAATAAATCCTCCAGGTACATGCGTTGCCCTTTCCAGGTACTATAACGTATATAATAGAGCGCAAAACCGAGAATAAGACCACCCTCTTCTGCTGCAAAGGCCCACCAAACAGGGTTCTTGCCAAATCCGCTTTCTTCAAAATGGTTGAGCGTTACTGTTACCTCCCGGGGTGCTTTTTCGTAATCAGCAAGCTCTTGTATGAGCTCAAGCAATCGCGGACAATCTTCTTTTACAACTTTCCTGATTGTAATGGCCATTTATTATCCTTATGTTTTTTGAAATTTAAAAGTACTAAAACCCTTTTACACATTCATCCTAACCAGGTCTAATTTTTCTTTTGAGATGCTAGGCAAAAAAAATAGTAAAGAGGTCAAACCATCTGTATTTTTTGCCCCATCTGGCAATGTCTCGTGGGCAAATCAATGAAAACAGAACAGCCCTATTTTCCTGCGGAACGTTTTGTACTAACCTCAAATCTTACTACAAGCACGAGGCGTTCCGATGGAACAAAAGCTACCGGCAGTTCTTTAAAAATTGTTAGTTTCTATTCGTCAGTTTATTCAGGATACATTTAAAAGTTTATTTAGTCTAATCAGGAATTTGATTTTGAGTAGGCCTATATTTATTGAAATAAAATCCAAGAAACATACTCACGCCAACATACCAGAAATCGAATGGCTCCTTCATCCTGTAAGGATGTCTCATGGGTAGACAATTTATTAACACCGGCTCTACGTTCCATCGGAACGTTTCGTACGCTTTTCAAAAATTTTATATTCGCAAGCATTTATTTAGTGAAATGGAATGTAAGAACTTTACCCGCTCCAACATACGAAAAATAGAATGATCCTCTTCACCCTGTAAGGCAATGTTTTCTAACCGTTCCCTATAGTACAAAAATTTCAGCCCTACGGGCCTTGGCAAAAAAATAGCATAGTACATTATTTGTTATTAGAAGGAATCGTTTAGTACCTTAAAATAGGAATTAACCCTAACCAGCCGTTCAGCAGTAAATCAACAAACTGTAATTCGGAATAATATATAAAATATATTTTGAGTATCTGCAGCGATACTCCGTTGAATTTATTTGACGTTTTAGTACAAGAAATTTAAAGGATAGTCAATAATTTTGTCTAGCTGCTAATCCTGATATTAAAGGCCCAGAAATCAATAAGAAATCACGTTGATTTATCTTAATCGAGATTTGCACATCATGTGGAGAAATACTGTTATCAAAACTTATTCACGGGGTTTAAAACGAATCATAAAATAGCGGCTATTTAACTATATTCGCCATAACCCATTTATGCGAAAGCCTTTCCTAGATGGAAAGGCTCCTAAATGGTAAAAACACGGCAGAAAGTCAAGGGTCTCGTCTAATGTAAGGACATCCGACTTTCACTCGGAAAATGCATGTTAAATTCATTTAACCACACTTTCCCTTTGTTTTGGACGGTCAACTCTGCCGAGTTGGCCGTTTTTTATTCTTATGGATAGTTACAATTAACTGATTGCTTAAATCTAACACAATATAGTCATGTATTATCAAGTTTAGCATTTTGTAAAAAAATATTTTTTTACAAAATGCACATCCTACATTTTAAGCTTAAAACAACCGGAACGAAAAAAAATTTAAAGTCATTTCCCTGTATTTGCTATTAAACCTTTATGAGGTTCTGGCCTTTTTTGCTTCTTTTTTTTCAGTTGGGCCAAATTGTTTTACCTAGCCAAACTCTAATTAGAAAAAAAAATTTTTTCCCCTCCTTCTACCAAATTGTATGCTATGTCCGATACTCAATGCAGTATAAGTTTTTTTCTTTATTACATTTTTTATTTCCTGGCTCCTGCCCCTTTGATAAACCTGCCTGGTTTCGAGCCGGTATGTTCTCCATTTTTTAAAACTTCGATTCCATTTACAAATACACCAATCATGCCTTCTGCATATTGATGGGGTTTTTCAAAACTTGCATTGTCTTTTATTTTCGCCGGGTCGAAAATTGCAACGTCGGCATAGTTGCCAACTTTTAATGCTCCTCTTTTTAAAATTTTTAAATTTGCAGCAGGCAAACTGGATAATTTGCGGATTGCTTCTTGCAGCAGAAGTAACTTTTCGTCACGACAATACTTTCCCAGTAACCGGGCAAAATTTCCATAAGCACGTGGGTGAGCATTTGATTTTAAGAAAACCCCTTCGTTTGTATACGATGCTTCATCACTTCCAAAACTAACCCAGGGCAATACCAATTGTTTTTTTAGATTTTCTTCCTTCATTAAAAAATAGGCACAATCTACTCTGGTACTATCCTGGATAATGAGGTCCATCGCAGTTTCTTCGGGAGAAGTACCCCGGATGGCCGCTATTTGTCCAAGTGTTTTCCCAATAAACTTCTTAAGGCTATCCTGTTTGAACCCTAATAATAAAATATTTTCCGGTGTACCCACTGAATAAAAGAAATTTTCCCATTTATCTGTTTTGGTATTCATTTCTTTTTTGATTTGTTTGCGAATTGATGGGTTCTGTAATCGTTCTCTTAATTTACCGAAGCCACCATCTTGTAATGTAGGAGGCATCGTTGCAGTTAAGCCGGTAGCACCCGCTATATAATTATACATATCAGCGGTAATCTGCAACCCTTCCCTGCGGGCTCTTTCCACTCGTTTAATAGCGCTATCCATCTTATACCAATTGTCCTTTCCTGCAGCTTTCAAATGAAAAATTTCAGCTGGTATTTTAGCTTCTGTTGAAATCGTAATGAGTTCTTCAATAGCTTCCAAAAATTTATCTCCTTCACTGCGCATATGGCTGCTATATACTCCTCCGTAGTTGGAAGCTTCTTTAGCAAGTGCAATGAGTTCATCTGTTTTTGCAAAAAAATCGGGCGGATAGATTAGTGCATTGGTAACGCCTAATGCGCCCTCTTCCATAGCCTGCCTAACCAACATCCTCATACTATCGAGCTGTATAGCTGTTGGTGCTTTATTATCTTCTCCAACTACATATTGACGAATGGTTCCTGTACCAACGTATGAAGCAATATTGCAGGATATCCCTTTTTTCTCCAAAAAATTCATATACTCTCCTAACGTGTTCCATTGTACGGGAAACTTAATATCGCCCTGCCCCTCCTGCATTTGTTTTTTCATAACAGGGCTCAATGGTGCCATACTACCTTCTGTAAAAATTTCGGTAGTAACTCCCTGCCGAATATCGCTTTGGGCCCTTCCATCTTCAATCAATGAAACTTCTGAATGCCCCATCATATTTATAAACCCTGGCGAAACGGCCATTCCATTGGCATCAA
>JBJXDV010000207.1:0-3959 GCA_046153465.1 Chitinophagaceae bacterium | reverse complement strand
AGAATATCGTATGTGACGGAACTCCTATTAATTGCGTTGCATTTTCTCCAGATGGAACTTTTTTGGCAACCTGCACTGGGGATTATGTCCATGAAAAATTTTCTGCTAAAATTTATGATATTCAAATGGGTAAACCTGTTCATATTTTTAATGGGCACACCTCCTATTTGACCTATATCGCTTTTTCTCCAGATGGTAAAAAACTAGCCACGGCTTCTAGTGATCATACTGCAAAATTATGGGATGTTGAAAGTGGTAAAACTATTCTAACACTAAATGAACATCAATCTACTGTTAATAGTATTACATTTTCTTCTGATGGGAAATATTTAGCAACAGGATCAAACGATAATACAGCTAGAATTTGGGATATTCAAACAGGAAAATCAATTATTATTCTAAAAGGCCACATTGATGCTGTCAATTCTGTGACTTTTTCTCCTGATTGCAAATATTTGGCATCTGCATCGAATGACCATACCGTAAAAATTTGGGACATTCAAAGTGGTAATATCTTTTTTGAATTGTCTGACACTGCGAGTATAAATTGTGTAGCCTTTTCTTCAGAAGGCAAATATATTGCAACTGGATCGGATAGCAACGCACAAATATGGGATGTACTGAGCCGGTCATCAATTAAAAAGTTGGTAGATATTCAATCGAAAACAACAAGTCTTGTTTTTTTCGATGATACCCATCTCGTTGTAGGGACTGATGATCATACTGCTAAAATTTGGAACTTGAAGCTAGGAAAAATTGAATCAAGTCTGGTTGGACATACTTCGACCGTTAATAGTGTTGCAATATCTCGTGATGGAAAATACATTGCAACAGGCTCCAATGACGGTTACGCAAAAATTTGGATACTAAAGGTAGATGAACCGCTTCTAAAACTACAAGGACATAATGCTTTTGTTAATTGCGTAACTTTTTCTCCCGATGGCAAATACATAGCATCGGGCTCAGATGATCAAACTGTTAAGATTTGGGATCGTTTTAGCGGTAAAAATGTAATAAACATTGATGGACTTTTGGGTTCTGTTAATTGTCTTTCTTACGCTCCTAACGGTAGGTTGTTGGCAACAGGATTTGATGATTCAACTGTCTTTATTTGGGATCCCATTACTGGAAAAAAAACACGAGAACTTCAAGGCCATACCTCCTCAATTCGTAGTGTAGCCTTTTCTCCAGATGGAAAATTACTTGCAACAGGCTCCAATGATAAATCATTGAATATTTGGAATTTGTCTAGCGGCAAGCCAAAACATTGCTTTACTAATCTTGGTAGTGCTGTTCTTTGCGTATCTTTTACTAAAGATGGCAAATATATTGCTGCCGGGATGAGAGATGGTGCCGTTAAAACATGGGATTTGCAAAGTGATCAATCTTCAGAGATACTAAATGCTCATAAACTTGAGGTTTCTTGTATCGCTTACGCCACGGATGGAAGTATTTTTGCTACAGGCTCTAAAGATTATACTGCAAAAATTTGGGATGTCGATACGAGGAAGATTCGCTTTACATTAGATTGTGCCGCGCCAGTCAACAGCATTACATTTTCTCCTGATGGAAAATCTATTGCAACGGGGTCTTCAAACAACATAATTTATGTTTGGAATTGTAAAACGGGAAAGTTACTTTACACGCTGAAAGGTCATTTGCTTCCAGTTACAAGTGTTGTATTTTCTCCTGATGGAAAATCTATTGCTTCAGGGTCAAATGACAAGACTATAAAAATTTGGGATCTGAATGGTGATCAGTTAATAACTGATTGGAAATCAAGTGGACCATCGTCTGAACTTAGCAAATCTCAAATGATTGAATATCAGATCGAAGATCTCCTTATGCTCAGACCATATAATATTGATAGTCTCATCGCGACTGATGAGTTATGGCAAATTAAGGCCTTTGCCGATATAGAGGCTGAACAGGTTAATGGTTGCAATATTATTGAAATTGCTTTACCGCATTACGAAATTGCTTCAAAGTTATATGAAGCGTCTCTTGCTATTCAGGATGAATCTATTATCCGTACAGATTATTCATATATGCTCCTTTGTTGGGCTGAATTATACAGGATGAAAGGAAGAGAAGAAATGGCCAAAACCTTGGATAAAAAGGTTAAAGATCTTTTGAACCGTTAACTCGTTCTGAGTAGTATTGTTTTTTAGCCTTCAAGCCAATTCGCAGCATAGTGCTTTAGCAAGTACGTAATCAACCATTTATGAGGTAGTCTTGCCGATCTGAGCTGCGGTACACGCAACTTCCGTGAGTTAGAGGATCATTCTGTTTCAAAATGGCAAAGAAGCCTGATCCGTTTTTTGCAGATGCAATGAGCAGAACATAGTACTTGCAAAGAAGTTAGATGTGTTTCGGCGTTGCGTCTGTCTTCTGACTGTGATAAGTGAAGTGCTTCTAACTTTGTGGTGCCGGAAACCGCCTGACCGCCGCAACACACCGCAACTGGAATGGCACTTCCGTAAAGCTTTATATGATTAAAATGAAGGATATCAGAATTCATTCTAACCACGCAAACAATTTATGTTCGATTAAGCCTATTAATCAAACGTATGAAAATAAAATTTATCTTATATGTTTGTTTGAAAATCTGTACAAGTTGACAGGATGTTTATATGTTGCGTTAAACCGACCTAATTACCCTAAGGGGCAATTTGCCAAAAGATTTGAAAAATATAATAATATAATAAATTATACTAATTTAGATGTTATGGATGACGAAATGTCCTTTATATATAATGAAAAGGAGATTAACCGTGATCTGTTTTTAACAATTGTTGAAATGTGGTTTGAATATGAGCAACCTTTTTTTTGTTTTATACGAGGTGCTAATCCATCTTTCATTACAAGACAGATGGCCTGGTACGATGTTACTAATAATTATGCAGCCTATGCAATTTTTAGGGGTCCAGAGGAAGATGTTATGTGGATCGGGAAAAGTTCTAATTTTAGCTTCGTTTTCGAGTAAAACTAATAGGTGTAGCGATGCTGATCTGTTATTTTTGTGCCACGCGTGTTATAATCAACGCAAAGTGGTTATGAAAACAGTTGGCTTCTAATCCATTGAAAATCAATTTTTTATCCATCCATCCTTCAAATCCATTTAAATATGGGTATACAATTGGTTTTCTAAAGTGAAAAATAGCACCTTCAAACTTTCGTGGATCGGCATTATGACCATTTTAAGCATTGGCTTGATCCATAGCCAATCAAACCAGGCTATAGACATCGACACCCTTCCAATCCTAACCCCAAGCCAGGTAGATTCCATGTTTAATTTAGGGACAAAAAATAATGTTCCGGTAAATATTGCGAAACCATCTTTAGTGGAAGGGGAGACCTGGATCCTAAAAGGAGTTGTGGTAGATTTTACCAAGTCTAAAGGTTGTGGTTTGGCATTTTGTACCGTGGGGACATTAAAAATACAGGTTATCGAGTCAATTAGGTTGGCAAAAGAAAAAGAAGTGTATGTGATCGTGTTTGGTGATAACGATATGTATTTAGGTGCGGTTGTTAATTTTGAAGTGCGTTATTTGAGCGAACAGGACACAAGCGTTTTTTCGATTATATATAATAAGTTTGTGACGGACGAGCCTTTTTTAATTTATGATCCGTAGTTTGTCGAATGGGCAGGCGACCTTTGTGGAATCGGTACCACTTCGGTTTAAAAATGGAAGGACCGTGGAAAGCCCAATCAGGTACCGAAAATGCTTAACAATACAACAGTATGATATGAAACAACTACTATTTATCCCGCTTTTCTTCATTTCAATGGATCTTGCTTCCCAAAATTTGAATAATTGGTACTTGAAATGTGATTCTTTGGATCAAAAATGCGGCTATGTGGATAAGGATGGAATCGTTAAAATTGAAATGGGCAAGTATCCCATGTGCCTAACCGATACTTTTATAAACAAGGCAATTGTATATACCAAAGAACT
>JBJXDV010000206.1:0-2552 GCA_046153465.1 Chitinophagaceae bacterium | reverse complement strand
ATCACAATCTTCATTGTTTCCACATCTATAATGTATAAGCGCTTGTGACGGGATGACTGACTGAAATCGCAAATGGAGATTACTTCTTTATTATATAACATACCTGCATCCAGCAGATATTTATATCCCTGCCAGGCAAATTCAAATGCTTTTTTATTTAGCCCAATACGTTTTAGACCTAAACTATCATACATCGCCATTGCTTCTTCCTGCAATAACTGCTTTTCAGTTTTTGGTAAATTTCCAGTTTTATTAATAGTAATTGATGTTCCTGAATCAACGGAGTAAGTGCCGGAGATTAAGAAGGGGGTTGTCAACAACAAGCAAAGGAGGCTTGCCGTGGGTACGGATTTAAACGGGCGGTACAGAATTATCATAGGGTTTTCAAAAAACGCGTTCCGGATTTAAAACGACATCTGACTGAAAAATATTATCATTTTCTTAATAATGCAAGTAGTTTCTAAGTGTTTTTTTTATTGTGCAATTATTACATAAATAAATCGAATTAGTAATTGTGCTTAGTAGTTTTACAAGGAACTTCAATGTACATTTTGTGATCAGGTAAATTTCTTAGTTATGAACTCATTACCATAAATACGCAGTAGTAATATAAATAGCGAGATAAGGATGGGGCCGAAAATCAGACCAATAAATCCAAATAAATTTAAACCAATGATTACTCCGAATACGGTAATTAATGGATGAACATCCCCTAATTTTTTTTGTAGCCAGAACCTAAAAAAATTATCAACGGTTCCTATAATCGCAAATCCATAGATAAGCATTATTGTTCCCTTTGTAGGATTTCCATTTGCAAAAAATAATAAAGCAACAGGTATATATGCCACGGCTGCACCTACTATTGGCAGCATCGAAGCAATACAGGTAACTACAAACCAAAAAAGAGGTTCTTTAACACCTAATATCAAATAGGCAATTAACCCAACCACACCTTGCAGTACGGCAATTAATGGAATACCCAGTGCGTTCGAATTAACCAGTGAATTCATCTCTTTTCTTAACAGCAGTACATTTTCATCTTTTAAAGGAACCATGTTATAGAATCCGGCTTCCATTTTTCGACCATCAACCAGCATAAAATATAAGATAAAATACATTACTGCAACAGTTGAAATGGTACTTAGTGTAGCACCCAGTATGGAAGGAAGGTTATTAGCTGCCCACCCAGAAACTTTATTGATGTTTGCTGTACTTAATATTTCAATGTCGTACTTAGTCTCATATTGTTGTATATAGCTTTTGATTGATGTAAGCACATCAGCTGAATGCTGAACCGCAAAACTGATCTTTGAGCCCATCATATTAATCAACACTAAAATGGGAAGCAAAATAATTAAGAATGATAATAGCATCAGTAAAGAAGCAGCAAGTGCATTTTTCCATTTGAACCGTGCCTGTAAAATAAACATATACTTGCGCAGTAATACGTAAAATGTATAGGCACCTAATAAAGCAGGCAAAAAGGTTTGTAATTGTAAAAAGAGAATGATGCCGAGCAGCACCAGGAACAATAGAAAGAAAATTTGCCGAATGGTATTGTTAGAAATCTGGCTCATAATAATAATAATTTATGAATGAAACCTTTTACACTTTTGCGTTCGTTAAATTAAAGCCCACCTGTAAATTCGGATTTTTACATTGATCTGGTAATTATTTTATATAACTACTTTCTTCCACTTACCTCTCTTAAAAATAGCATAAGCCCATAAGGCTATAACTGTTTCAGCTACGGGTATTGAAATAAAAGCACCGGTTGGTCCCATATGGAAAGGTTTTGCCAAAATATAAGCAAGCGGTATTTGAAATAACCAAAAACAAACGAAATTAATCCAGGTGGGTGTTTTTGTATCTCCCGATCCATTGAGTGCCTGCATCATAACCATTCCTATCCCATAAAAAACATAACCTGTTCCGATAATCTGCAATGACAATGCTCCATATTCCTGAACCGCCTGATCGCCTGTAAAAATTCGTATAATAGGCTTTGAAAATAATGTAAACAGAAACATAACTGCCGCCATAAAAATAGCGTTGTATTTTGCCGATAGTAATACACTCTTTTCTGCACGGCCCGGTTCCTTAGCACCCAGGTTTTGCCCAACAAGAGTAGCTGCAGCATTACTTAATCCCCAGGCTGGTAAAATAAAGAACACCACGTTTCGAATGGCAATTTGATAACCAGCCGATGCTACTGTTCCACCCGTGGTCGAAACTATCCACGCAACTACAATCCAACTACCCGAAGCAATTAAAAATTGCAAGGTCGATGGCCAGGCAATAACAATTAATGAACGGATTAATTTTGTATCGAAGAGGATATGTTGTTTTTTGAAATGAATAACGCTTTTGCCATTAAACAAATAATAACATTGATATAATACGCCCATACCACGGCCAATGGTAGTTGCAATGGCTGCACCTTTTAAACCCCAGCCATGCCAGGATCCAATACCATAAATAAATAGAGGACAAAGAAAGATATTGATAATACTTGCAAGCCATAAACTTCGCATAGCGATCGCCGCGTCACC
>JBJXDV010000205.1:0-2728 GCA_046153465.1 Chitinophagaceae bacterium | reverse complement strand
CTAAAACACATGCCATTGCTTCAATTGCTCCAGCAGCACCAAGTAAGTGACCTGTCATTGATTTAGTGGAACTAATGTTAAGTTTGTAAGCATGTTCGCCAAATACTTTTAAAATAGCTTTTGTTTCTGCAATATCGCCAAGTGGAGTAGAAGTTCCGTGAACATTCACGTAATCGATATCTTCTGCTTTCATTTCGGCATCGTCCAATGTGTTTTTCATTACGTTAATGGCTCCTAACCCTTCCGGATGAGGTGCTGTAATGTGATGTGCATCTGCAGTCATGCCGCCACCTCCAACTTCTGCATAAATTTTTGCTCCTCTTTTTAAAGCGTGTTCAAGGTCTTCAAGAATAAGACATCCTGCACCTTCTCCCAAAACAAAACCGTCTCTATCTTTATCGAACGGACGAGATGCTGTTTTCGGAGAATCATTACGTTCGGAAAGTGCATGCATGGCATTAAAACCACCAACACCCGATTCGTTAACAGCAGCTTCGGAGCCACCTGCAACAATAATATCAGCTTTCCCTAAACGAATGTAAGTAGTAGCATCTATTATAGAATGCGTAGAAGACGCACAAGCAGAACAAATAGAATAATTAGGTCCTCTAAAACCAAATTTTATGGAAATATGACCCGAACAAATGTCGGAAATCATTTTAGGAATAAAGAATGGGTTAAAACGAGGTGTTCCCTCGCCTTTTGCAAAAGCAAAGGTTTCTGCTTGAAAAGTGTCTAACCCTCCAATTCCTGAACCCCATATTACTCCCACTCTATCCACATTTACTTTTTCAAGATCAATGCCTGCATCTTTAACAGCCTGAATAGCCGATGCCAAGCCGTATTGCGCATATGCATCTAGCTTACGAGCTTCTTTTCGATCAAAATATTCTTCGGGATTAAAGCCTTTAACTTCGCAAGCAAAGCGTGTTTTAAACTTTGTTGCATCAAAACGCTTAATAAGATCTGCACCACTTACGCCATTGAGAAGGTTGTTCCAATATTCGGAAACAGAGCTACCTAATGGAGTAACAGCGCCAAGACCAGTAATAACTACACGTCTTAACTTCATTCAATATGTTTTTGAAAGGTAATTTACTTAGCGTTCGCTTCGATATAACTGATTGCCTCACCTACTGTACCAATTTTTTCAGCTTGGTCATCTGGTATTGCAATATTGAATTCTTTTTCAAACTCCATGATCAACTCAACAGTGTCCAATGAATCGGCACCTAAATCGTTTGTAAAGCTTGCTTGAGGTGTAACTTCTTTTTCATCAACACCTAGTTTATCTACAATAATTGTTTTTACTCTTGAAGTGATGTCTACAGTATTTTTCATTAGTTTGCTTTTATTTTTTGTGCAAAGATATAGTTATATGAAGAAAATCAAAAAAAATTTTTAGTCTGTATTAATTCCACAATAAAAATAATAATAATATGTTGATAATGAGATTATTTGAGTTCAGGTAAGTTTTATAATTTTACAGCAACATAATTAAAATACATGAAAATAGGAATAGTTTGCTACCCTACATTTGGAGGTAGCGGGGTGGTTGCAACCGAGTTAGGCAAGGCACTAGCTCAAGAAGGGCATCAAGTACATTTTATTACCTATAGTCAGCCCGTTCGGTTAGATTTTTTTTCTGAAAATCTTTTTTATCATGAAGTAAGAGTATCAGACTATCCGTTATTTGATTACCAACCTTACGAATTAGTATTATCAAGCAAATTGGTAGATGTGGTGAAGTACGAAAAGTTGGATTTGCTGCATGTACACTACGCTATTCCACATGCCTCCGCAGCATATATGGCAAAACAAATACTGGCATCACAGGGTATAAAAATACCTATTATTACCACATTACATGGCACCGATATAACATTAGTAGGGAAAGACGCTTCCTTTGAGCCAGTAATTACTTTCTCAATCAATCAAAGCGATGCTGTTACCGCAGTTTCAGAAAGTTTAAAAAAGGACACCTATAAATATTTTAATGTGAAAAAGGATATTCACGTAATTCCAAATTTTGTTTGTTTGGAAGATTACGTTATTACAAATAACCAATGTCAAAAAAAAATGTATGCTCCAAATGGAGAAAAATTATTAATCCATGTTTCTAATTTTAGAAAGGTAAAGCGTGTGGATGATGTGCTGAGGGTGTTTGATAAGGTAAGAAAAAAAATTCCTGCTAAATTAATTTTGGTTGGTGATGGCCCTGAAAGGAATAACATAGAAAAGCTTTGTAGAGAATTGGATACGTGTGACGACATCAAATCGCTTGGTAAAATTGTAAATCCAGAACAAGTACTTTTAATAGCCGATTTGTTTTTATTACCTTCGGAAACAGAAAGTTTTGGGTTGGCTGCGCTAGAGGCTATGGCGGCAAAAGTGCCTGTTATTTCAACCAATACAGGTGGTTTGCCCGAAGTAAACATTCATGGATATTCTGGTTTTTTAAGCGATGTAGGCGATGTGGACGATATGGCTAAAAACGCCATTTATATTTTGGAAGACGAAAGTCGGTTATCCAAATTTAAAAGCAATGCCTATGAGCAGGTAAAAAAATTTCAAATTCAAAATATACTCCCGATATATGAAGAACTATATAGAAATACAATAGAATCTGTTAAAAGGGAAGTTTTGGCATAAGAAAATCCACCGTTAAGATTGATTAGAAAAAACAAAAGGCAACCAAAGTTTGGTTGCCTTTTGTTTTTAATATGGA
>JBJXDV010000204.1:0-15697 GCA_046153465.1 Chitinophagaceae bacterium | reverse complement strand
CATTCCGGTATTGTATTACAAGGGACCTTCAAACGGTATTGAATGCCCAATGAATTTTTTAGGAATATTAATGGTATCGCAGGTAAAAAGTACGCTTAATGGTTATTTCTACAGCGATGAAAAATATAAGTACACCTGCCCTGAATTGCGAGTGGTGATGAATGTTGATAATGCCGAAAATAACCAGGATAGTGTAATAAAAAATACAATAGCTTTTAAAAAAATATGGAAGCCACAGCAGGAAGATTTTATTGTAACGAATGCAGTCAATGAAAAGCCAGTTACTATTGCAGCAGATGCGGTCAATGAAAAAGCAGCAGAAAGTTTAAGTGCCGCTGTTGAAAAGAAATTAGTTCAGAAATTTGAGAAGAGAACCACTATTTATAATAAGGATTTGTTGATTGAGGGAGATTCGGTTCGGGTGAGTTTTTATGATAATGGCGATGTTGATGGAGATATCATCAGTGTATTTTTAAATAAGAACCCGGTATTGGTAAAACAAGAACTTTCTGCGCGTTCATTGAATATTTACCTGGCGCTGGATAGCACTAAAGAGTATAACGAATTAAGTATGATGGCAGAAAATCTTGGCAAATATCCTCCCAATACAGCCTTAATGATTATCAGTGATGGTATTAACCGTTATGAAGTTTATCTTTCCAGCAGCCTTACTCAAAATGCTGCGATACGGTTGAAGCGAAAAACAAAATTGTAGTATACAATCCAATTAAGAAATTTCATTTGCAGATTGCCTAAACGATACCTGCATCGGTTAGGCATCATATTTATTAATAGATACTACCCAGGCGGTAGCAGAGATTGCCTAATATTGCGGATTTAATAATATATCCAACGTCAACAGCATCTTAATGAAGAAAAAACATCAATCGCCAAAAGATTTCAGGAAAAATTTTGCAACCTTGTTACAAAGGTAGCGAACTCCCCCGAGTTCGAAACCTCCCCAGGTTTACAACTCCCCCAGGTTTCGAACCGGAAAGCAATGTGACAAAAAAAAACAGTTGCTTTTTACTTAAATAATTTTCATTTACCTATTCAAAAAGCTCAGGTTGTTTATCTGAACCGGCAGGCTTTACCCATTCCATTTGCACCGATTTACTAAAATCAACCAGCTTAGCTCCAACAGTTTTCCATCCTCCGATTTCCACTACTTTCGCAATCTTAAATTTTGCCTTCCGTATTTGCTCGCCTCTTCCCTGTTGTACAGCCAAAACAGGTTCCTCATCCGTGCTTACTGCCTGAACGAAATTTCCCTCTCCTTCTTTAATAAAGAAAAATTTATTCCGAAGTGTAGTTGTTTCTATCTTAAATCGCTTAACATTAAACTGTAGATTTTTCTTGTCAAGATAAATAGCGGATACTATTTTTTCGGGATTAAACTTTTGAATCAACAACACCTTTTCCGAATCAATTTTCTGAGTAAGTTCCTGGTCCGTAATTTCATAATTACCATCGCTATAAAAAACAGCTATTTTGTCTTCGGGTGCAAAACCTCCTAAATACAAGCCTTTTTGCTCAGTATTTAAGCGGCCAAACTGCTCATCAAACCAAAGTTTTTTTCCACTAAGAGTTGATCGGCCAGCCTCTTTGAGTTTAACTGATTTTATTGGGTATTTTGTAACCTGATTACCCATACTACTGCGCCCTTTAATTTCGAGTTCCTCAAAGTAAAAATCAAATTCTTTGATCCGGGCAGTGCTGGCTTGGCTTAAAATCACCTTTACCGACTCTGCCTCTCCGTTAGGATTCACTGAAAAATAATGAACTTTACTTTTTTCGTCCCCTTTGGTAAGATCATATTCTTTATCGCGGGTCACTCCGGTTACATTAAAGCGCTTGGCATAACTGATGCCAGCCTTACCATCTGCATAAATCATATTATAGGTAGTTCTTTCATCATTCTTCTGGAAAATGGCCACGTGTATGATATCTTTTCCGATATAGGCCTTCTCTTGAACCTTTACTATCTTCATTATTCCGCGCTTCGTAAAAACAATCACATCATCTAAGCTGGAACAATCAACTACAAACTCATCTTTCTTTAACCCCGTGCCTATAAAACCATCTTCACGGTTCATGTATAGCTTGGCATTGGCAATAGCCACCTGTTTGGCCTGTATTGCTTCAAATAGTTTAATTTCTGTTTTACGTTCACGGCCTTTACCGTACCTTAAAAGTAACCCTTCATAATAGGCAACTGCATAATCAACCAGGTTGGCCAAATTATTTTTTACCTGTTTAATTTCTCCTTCCAATCCTTTAATCTGTTCATTCAACTCATCGATATCTAATTTATAAATTCTTCGAACAGGCTTCTCCGTTAATTTAATAATATCCTCACGGGTAATATTTCGTTTCAATTGCTTGCGAAAAGGAGTAAAAGCCTCTGCTATTGCTTCCAATACTTTTTCCCAGGTCGCATGCTTCTTTTCTAACTCCTTATAAATTTTTTCTTCAAAGAAGATTTTTTCAAGGGAGGTAAAATGCCACTTTTCCTGCAACTCTGATAGTTTAATTTCCAATTCCCGTTTCAATAACTCTTTGGTATTATCTGCAGAAGTTCTTAGCAACTCGTGTACTCCAAGGAATTGTGGTTTCTGCTCAACAATAACACAGGCATTTGGAGATATACTTACCTCGCAATCGGTAAATGCGTATAATGCGTCAATCGTGATATCAGGATTGATGCCTGCGGCCAATTCGATATGTACTTCGACGTTAGCACCGGTATAATCGGTTACTTTCTTTATTTTAATCTTTCCCTGGTCGTTCGCTTTTACAATTGAATCCATCAATTGGGTTGTCGTTACTCCGTAGGGAACATCCCGAATTACCAGTGTTTTTTTATCCAATTCTTCTATTAATGCGCGTACTCTTATTTTACCTCCCCGTTTTCCTTCATTATAGTTACTAACGTCTACCATACCCCCGGTTTGAAAGTCGGGGAAAAGTTCAAATCGTTTACCTCTTAAATATTTTATTGATGCTTCTATCAATTCACAAAAATTATGAGGTACAATTTTGGTAGATAGTCCAACCGCAATTCCATCGGCTCCCTGAGCCAGCAACATCGGAAATTTCATCGGCAAGGTTACCGGCTCATTCTTCCTTCCATCATAACTTAATTGCCAATCGGTTGTTTTTGCATTGAAAGCAATTTCTAACGCAAGCTTCGATAAGCGCGCTTCAATATACCGGGGAGCTGCCGCATCCATTCCTGTTTTTACATCGCCCCAGTTGCCCTGTGTTTCTATCAATAAATCTTTTTGACCCAGGTTAACTAAGGCATCTCCGATACTTGCATCACCATGCGGATGATACTGCATCGCCTGACCGATAATATTTGCAACTTTATTAAACCGGCCATCATCCATTTCTTTCATAGCGTGCAAAATGCGCCGCTGAACAGGTTTCAATCCGTCTTCGATTGCCGGAATAGCACGTTCGAGTATTACATAAGAAGCATAATCTAAAAACCAGTTTTTATACTGACCCTGTACTCCATTTTCATTCTCAAAAAAACTTTCTTTCTTTTTAACAGCACTCATAGTATAATGTTTCCTGTTTACTTAATTTTTTTTCCATCCGTTTTCGCCCCTCCCTGGAATAAAATAAGTTTCTCCACTTTTCCATCTGCCCCTCTGATAAATTCCAGTTGTGCATCGACTACTTTTAAAAAAAATCGGTTATCTCGTTCTGCAAACAAGTCGAATTTTTGTTGACCCGTTGCCTGAGCCTTTAATTTTCCTCCTTCTGCTGTTACTGTAATCAGGAAGTCGGCAGCGAGTTCATATTCTCCCACATATTGTTTTAATATTTCTTCCGGTACAACTATTTCTTTTTTCTCTTTTGGCAGGTCGTAGTGAAGATCATATACCGCAGCGGCAATATTATTTGCAATTGTTCCTAACAGTGGGCTTGTTTTATTACTCAATAATACAATAACCAACTCATCATCCGGAAAACGGAGCAGATGTGAATTAAACCCATAAATTCCCCCATTATGCCAAATAATTTTTTTCTCATAAAGTGAATCGATCATCCATCCAAATGAATATTTTTCTAAAAAAGGCGTGAAGGCCTGGTTCCAGCTTTCTTTTTTCAAGATTTTAGTAGTATATATAGCGCGTTCCCATTTATACAGATCGCCTACAGATGCATATAATGAGCCGGCTGAATAGGCCACCGTTGAATCTACAATTGTTGCAGGTTGATTGCCTTTTGCATCCAGTGCAAAATATCCTGTTGCTTTATCTCTACTGATTAATCCTGCAAAGTCGAAGCCCGATTGTTTCATTTGCAAAGGAGACAATATAAACGTTCTCATTACTTTTTCCCAGGGCTTACCAGTAATATCTTCGATGATATACCCCAATAGCATATAACCGGAATTACTATATCGATATTGAGTACCGGGTGAAAAGTCGAGTGGCTTATTTTTAAAAAGAGCTACCATTGTTTCCCGCGATTGTGGCTTAATGGCGTCACTATTCATGAACCTGCTATCATTTGTGTAATTATATATGCCTGATGTATGGGTAAGCAGGTTGTAGAGGGTGATGCTATCTCCTTTAGGATAATCAGGAAAGTATTTACTCAATTTGTCGGTTACTTTCAATTTGCCTTGTTCCTGTAGTTTCAAAATAAGGGCAGCAGTAAATTGCTTCGTTACTGAACCAATTTGAAAAACAGTAGTTGCTTCATTGGGTAACTTGTTTTTTACATTTTTAAAACCATAACCTTTCTCAAGTAATACCTTTCCTTTTTTTGCAACCAATACCGATCCATTAAATTTATATTGCTGAGCATAGGTTAACAGCAAGCTATCCAGTTTTTCAGAAATGGATTGAGTGTATGCAGCTACCTGCGAAAGAAAAAATATCACAAAAAGAATTTTCTTTTTCATATGTTTAGTTATCCTTCGGTAATTTCTAATTGTTTTGAAGATTTTTGCTTTAGCTCAAACTCCTTCCATCCCTTTCCCATATCACCCGCTACATCTATCTTATCACCAGCTACCAATTGCTTAATGCGCCACATAACAAAGACATCCCCGGTTTTTATTTTCATACGATGTAAAGTATTCGATAATACCCTCCATGCTTTTTGCCATTCACCAGTTATATTCTTTAGTATTTCGGCATCATAAAATGTTACTTCCTTACCAACAATTTTTTTTCCTCCTTCCAGTATTCGAACAAGTGCATCCTCTTCACTTATTTTTTTCCATTCATCCGGATCCACTTCAAACTCACTTAGAGTAACCGCCCTTGCCAACCGTTTCGCTTTTACAGCCTCTTTGGGTAAAATTTCATGCACCGAACCAGGGTAAAACAGTTGTCCCTTATCATTTATAAATGGTAAATTATTCAGGTAAAGAATCATTAACCTTCCTTGATAGGCTCTCAATTGTGGCATGAGCCAATAATATCCTGTAACATCGTGTTGGTTTTGTCCCATCCATATCCAGGCTTCTTCATCAATATGATCATCGAGCCATTGTGTAAGGGTCTTTACTGTTTCACGGTCATCAAAACTTCCAACAATTGAACTACTATAAGATGATTCATTTAATAACATCCTCCACCAATCTTCTCTTGCTTTCCAACCATTCTCTGTATCCAATGCTGCCAATGGGCCAACACCCCATTCATCTTTTATTTCAATAACCTCTCCCTGAAGGGAGGGGTCCAGTTCCATCGCCTGCTTTATTATATCTACATCTGCAGTTTGAAAAACAATATGTACCATAAAAAATAAAATGAAGAATTTTAAAAAATAACGACAGCCAATCATAAAGCAATTCGCTGGCCTTTGACGCATTTAACCTTTTGTATTAAAGTATCGGTTTATCAATTTCAAGCTTTAAATTATCAATTATAAAATCTTGACGTTCGGGAGTATTCTTTCCCATATAATATTCAAGTAATTGCTGAATATGGGTATCGGGTAATAACATAACAGGATCAAGTCTCATTTCACTTCCTATAAATCTTCCAAATTCATCGGGCGAAATTTCACCCAATCCTTTAAAACGTGTGATCTCTGGTTTACCTCCTAATTTGGCAGTAGCGGCTTGCTTTTCCGTTTCATCGTAGCAATAAATTGTTTCCTGTTTATTTCTTACCCGAAAAAGTGGCGTTTGCAAAATATAAATATGCTGATTTTTTACGAGATCGGGGAAAAATTGCAAAAAGAAGGTCATCAACAATAAACGAATATGTAGTCCATCAACGTCTGCATCGGTAGCAACCACAATATTATTATAACGCAGATCCTCGTATCCTTCCTCAATATTCAACGCGTGTTGCAATAAATTAAACTCTTCGTTTTCATATACAACTTTCTTCGTAAGCCCATAACAGTTTAATGGCTTTCCACGTAAACTAAATACAGCCTGCGTTTCCACATTGCGGGCTTTAGTGATCGATCCGCTGGCGCTATCACCTTCAGTAATAAAAATGGTGCTCTCCTTTGCTTTTTCAATAATGGTATCTTTTTCTTTACCGGAGGGTTCGTCATTCAAATGATAGCGGCAATCCCTAAGTTTTTTATTATGTAGATTAGCTTTTTTTGCCCGTTCATTCGCCAATTTCTTAATACCTGCTAATTCTTTCCGCTCATGCTCGTTTTGCTCTATCCTTTTTTTCAGCGCCTCTGCTACGGCAGCATTTTTATGAAGAAATAAATCAAGGTCTCTTCCTAAAAAATCGCCCACAAAATTTTTCATGGTAGCGCCACCTTCAGAAACATTCATCGAGCCGAGTTTGGTTTTTGTCTGGCTCTCAAAAACCGGTTCCTGTACTCTTACAGAAATAGCCGCACTAATACTGCCACGTATATCCGAAGCATCGTAGTCTTTTTTATAGAATTCCCGAATAGTTTTCACAAATGCTTCTTTAAAAGCTGCTAAATGGGTACCTCCCTGGGTGGTAAACTGTCCGTTTACAAAGGAATAATATTCTTCACCATATTGATTTTCGTGGGTGATGGCCAATTCGATATCATCACCCTTTAGATGGATGATCGGGTAGCGAAGCTCATCCTGATTAGTATTGCGTTGAAGCAGATCGAGTAATCCATTCTTGGATACATATTTCTTATCATTATAATTTAAAACCAGGCCGGCATTGAGAAAACAATAATTCCACAATTGCTTATCAATATACTCATGTATGTAATGAAAGTTTTTAAAAACAGATTCATCAGGAATAAATGTAACCAGCGTTCCATTTTCTTCGGTGGTCTTTACTTCCTTATGCTCTTTGGTCAACATTCCTTTTGCAAATTCTGCAGTTTTCTCTTTGCCGTCTCTAAACGCGGTTACTTTAAAATAACTGCTCAATGCGTTTACTGCCTTGGTGCCCACTCCATTTAAACCCACGGCTTTTTGAAATACTTTACTATCATATTTGGCACCCGTATTAATTTTACTTACCACGTCAACTACTTTTCCCAGGGGAATGCCCCGGCCATAATCGCGTACCGTTACAGTTCCTTTCTCAATCTTAATATCTACATTTTTTCCATGCCCCATGGTATGTTCATCAATGCAGTTATCGATAACCTCTTTCATCAACACATAAATTCCATCATCCGGGCTGCTTCCATCACCCAATTTACCAATATACATACCGGGCCGAAGGCGGATATGCTCGCGCCATTCAAGTGTTTTAATACTGTCTTCGTTGTATTCAAACAGGTTTACTTCCTTTTCTTTTGCCATAATTAATCCCTCTGCTTCTATAGATTACCTTGTCAATTGCTACACCTTAACAAGGCATATTATATATTTATTGATTAAAATAGATATTCATTCTTTCTAAAAAAAAGTACAGTTCTTTAATCAATCTTAATTTCAGATTTATAAAATTTCATTCTTTATTATCATACAAACCGGACAAATATACCAAAACGGCCTTTCTCTTTCCGATTGATAGTTATTAACCATTGTGGAAAAGATGAAGTAAATTGTAGAAACAAGTCGCTTTTATTTACCCCGTTAAAAAAGTTGAATTGTTTATTATCTGGTTACTGATTAATGTTGAAACAAAGTGAGATGGCCTGCAATTAAAACGAACCAATTTATTCAAGCGTTGGTGGAGGGAGAAGAAAGGTACTTTATCAAAAAAGCATTCATTATTGTATTTATTGATTTGTTATTTTTACCCTGGAACTAGCTGATTGTTTTTATTTCCATAAATAACTATTCATGCCAATAGCTGAGTATAAACAAATTCATCCCAAAACAAGAAAAGCATGGCGATTATGGTTGCAGAAAAATCACCATGCCTCCCCTGGTATCTGGTTAATCTATTATAAAAAAGAATCCGGAAAGCCAAGAGTTACATATAATGAATCAGTGGAAGAAGCGCTCTGTTTTGGATGGATCGACAGTTTACCCCGCAAGCTTGATCTTGAAAGAACCATGTTAAAATTCACCCCACGCAAGCCAAAAAGTGTTTGGAGCGAATTGAATAAAAAAAGGATTGAGCAATTAATCAATAATAATTTGATGACGGATGCTGGTCTTTCAAAAATAAACCTGGCCAAAAAAATGGATCCTGGGATATTCTTACCAAATCAGATCAACAGGCAAGTTCAAACACATTGCCAAAAGATTTTGAAGAAACATTGAAGCAATTTAAAAATGCATTTGAAAACTTTACTGCATTTCCGGTGAGCTATCGCAAACAATTTTTATTCTGGATTGATAGCGCAAAAAGAGATGAAACAAGAACTGCCCGAATACTTCAAAGTGTAAAAATGGCAGCAGCCAATAAAAAACCCGGGCCCTCAGGGTTTAAACTATAAAATAAATGGAAGGCAAGTTAATTGAAATAAAAAACCTATTCGCAAAACAGGGTGGTATTACTGTATTGCAAGATATAAACATCACTATTTCTAAAGGAACGCATTGGGCTATATTGGGCAAAAGCGAAAGTGGTAAAACAAGTTTGGCAAAAGCTATTGCCGGAAAATTATTTTACAAGGGACAAATCAATACTTTCTTCGAAGGCTCTATAGAATTTGTTGAACAGCAACATCGTTTTCGAACTTTATCGAACACGTCTGATTTTTATTACCAGCAGCGATTTCAATCGCAGGATGCAGAAGACTCTTTCACCGTAAACCAGGTGTTGAATAGTTTAGGCCAGGGATCCAACAAGTTTATAGATTTTAATTACTTACAACTTCTTCGCTTAAACGAATTAGGCGATAAACCTCTTATCCAGTTGTCCAATGGGGAAAATAAACGATTTCAACTGGCAAAGGCTTTATTAAGAAGCCCGGCAATGCTGCTGCTGGATAATCCTTTTATCGGCCTTGACATTTCGGGTAGAAGTCTTTTGCATGAAATTATTAACGAGATCGCAAGCAGGGGCATTCATCTTATTATTATAACGAACCGCGAAGAAATACCTCCATGCATAACACATATATGCCTGTTGGAGAAAGGCAGGGTACTTTATGCTGGGAGTAAGAATAAATATCCTAAGGAAATAATTTCAAAAGAATTTAATTCAATAAATGTCGATATCCCCATAAGCCAACTAACTCCGAACACAGCACTAAATTTTACAACAGCAATTCGGATGGTGAATACTACTGTCCGCTACGGAGATAAATTAATTTTAGACAATATCAACTGGCAGGTACAACAAGGAGAACGATGGAGTATTCAGGGGCCCAATGGTGCTGGAAAATCTACGTTACTCAGTTTAATAACAGCCGATAACCCGCAAGTCTATGCGAATGAAATTTATTTATTTGGCAGACGGCGAGGCCGGGGAGAAAGTATATGGGATATAAAAAAACATATTGGTCTTATATCGCCCGAAATGCATTTATATTTTCCCCATACAAATTCCTGTTTTGAAGTGATTGCATCCGGGTTATTCGATACGATTGGACTTTTCAGAAAATTAACGGAAGATCAGGAACAACAGGTGCAAGACTGGATCCATATTATGCAATTGAATGAATCGGCTGATAAAACATTATTCCAACTTTCGATGGGCAGGCAACGGATGGTTTTATTGGCAAGGGCACTTGTAAAGAATCCGCTGTTATTAGTATTAGATGAACCTTGCCAGGGATTGGATAACGACCAGGCAATTTTTTTTAATGGTTTAGTGAATCAACTATGTTTACGCTTTAATACCACCTTAATTTATGTAAGCCATTATCAGCAGCAGTTGCCCGGTTGCGTTGATAATCACCTGTATATTGAGGAAGGAAAATTAGTTAAGAAAATTTAGATGATAGTATCAATTAGTCAACTGCCTCAATCAATAAATACACAGGAGTGTATTCCATAAATTTCATTATTTTCAAGTATCTAAAATTAATCTATGGAGAAGCACTTGAGTTCCTGGTTTAGTCCCTCCCTTAACAAAGAGATGCCCATTTCTGTTTATGGCAATTATGGTTTTGCGTTGTTGATGATTCCTACTGCAGCGGCCGACTATCTTGAATACGAACGATTTCAGTTAATGGATCATTTAAAGCCTTTTATTGAAGGAGGAAAAATAAAAATATTTTCTGTAGATAGTATTAATAATGAAAGCTGGTTAAACAATCAAATGCATCCCAGGGATAAATCCATTCGTCACCAGCAATGGAATAATTATATTTTCAATGAGGTGGTTCCTTTTATTCGAACAAATACCAGCCATGATACACCTATTATTACCTGCGGTGCTTCTTTTGGAGCATTGCACAGTATGAATTTATTTTTAAAACGCCCCGACCTTATTAATGGTGTTATTGCTATGAGCGGCGTATATGATCTTACAGAATATACAAAAGGATATTATGATGAGGATGTATATTATAACAGCCCTATGCACTATTTACCTAACCTTTCCGATCATATGATCCTGGAACAGATTCGTTGCTCGGGACATATTCATATTTTAACCGGCAGTGGTGCACATGAAGATCCCGAAGGAGGTGGCCGCTTTGCAAAGGCTCTTTATGATAAGAACATATGGTACGAGTTTGATAATTGGGGGCCAGATTGGGGGCACGACTGGCCTACCTGGAGAGCCATGTTGCCGCATTATATTGGTTCGAAATTTTAACCATAATAACTATTAGAATAATTCAGGGTTTACTTAGTTTGTTCCAATACGATTTCAATAAATTCTTTTCTCGAAATCATTCGTGCACCTAAGCTTTCAAGGTGATCTGTATAAACCTGGCAATCGATCATCACTACATTTTCGCCTTTCAGGTATTCTACATACTTGATGAATGCATATTTACTGGCATTACTTTGTTTGCTAAACATACTTTCTCCAAAAAAAATATTCCCCAACCGAACACCATACAATCCGCCAACTAATTCATCATTCAGCCAAACTTCCGCGCTATGCGCAAAACCGAGCTGATGTAAATGAATAAACGCGTCCTTAACTTCATTGGTGATCCATGTACTCTCCTGCTCACGCCTGCTAATCGTTTTACAGTTACCAATTACATCAGTAAATGCTTTATTAATGGTAAAAATGAATTGCTCTTTATTAAATAACTGTTTCATGCTTTTACTGACTTTCAGTTCGGAGGGAAAAAGAATGAAACGCGGATCGGGGCACCACCATAAAATATATTCTCCTTCGTACCAGGGAAAGATGCCATTTCGATAAGCAAGAAGAAGTCGCTGAGTAGAAAGATCGCCACCCACTGCTAACAGTCCATCAGGTTGTGCAAGATGTACAGGGGGAAATATTAATTCCTTATTAAGTGCAAAAATGGGCATTTGGCTAAATTATTCAAAAGCTTTTCTAAAACCTATATTTTTTCCAGAATATAAAACCTTACTTAATGCTGATAGGAAAATCTACAAAAAAAGGGCTAGCCAAAAAGCCAGCCCTTTAACGTTGAAGTGGGAAGAAAAACTATTGTTTTACAAATTTAGAACGATGAATTACTTTGCCATTTGCATCATCAATACTGATATAATAAACTCCTTTAGAGAGTTTTTTCACATCAACCGTTGAATTTATTTGCGTAGTGCTACGATTGGCTACCAATCTACCATTAATATCAAACACTTTAATAAATGCTTTTCCGTTTAGCCCTGTAATATTTATATTCAGCAATTCATTAACCGGATTGGGGAAAACACTTATTTTTCGGCCACTCAAAATTTCTGCACCATTAAATTCTCCCGGCATCGAAGCAGTTCCGAGTTGCACTTTCAATGTATAACATACCGATGCATTGTTTGCATTATTAAAGCCATACACTCTCGCATAGTAAGTACCGGTAGTAGCGGTATAATTTATTGTTTCACTGGAACTACCTCCATTTTGTGAAATAGCCACTTGCGAATTGTTCCTGTACAAACGCAGGTCATAATCTAAAGGCAATGTCGTTAACGTTAAATTAATCGTTCCTCCATTGGTAATAACAAAACTATAGTAGTCATTATCACCTGAAGGACTGATCAAACCTTTAACATCAACATTAAAAGGAATCGCACCTGCACCGGCCCTTGTTCCGTTCGTAGATATATCATAAACACCTGGGCAAGTAGAAACTGCAGCGGTAGTAAACTGTCCGATGCTATACCCGCTGCTTAAACTTGAACAATTAGTCCGTACTCTCCAGTCGTAACTGGTTGTCGGACTCAAACCACTAAGACTAACCGAAGTTGATGTAGTAGCTGTTGCAGCGTTGATCCAGGTAGCAGTTGCCGTTGTTTTATAATCCACATCGTAATTAACTGCCCCGCTGACAGCCGACCATGTAACCGAGGCACTGGAAGTTGTTATACTTCCACTTGATAATCCAGCAGGTGCCGAACAGGTTGCAATTGCCTGCGTAGTAAACTGAGCCTGCACATAATTACTGCTTCCAGCCGTGCAATTAGCCCTCACCCTGCAATCGTATAAAGAATTTGAGGTTAATGTTGAAAGAGCAACTGATAGCGAGGTAGTAGCAGTGGCTGCATTAATCCAGGTTGCCGAAGACGCCAATTTATAATCCACATCATAATTAGTAGCACCACTTACCACAGTCCAGGCAATCGTTGCACTTGTGGTAGTGATAGATGTTGCTGTTAACCCTGTTGGATCCGTACAGGCAACTGCATTACACCGATCTAACGTAAAGGAAGCAACGCGTGTATTCCAGGTTGAAGCACTATTCCATTCTGCCGTTAACCAAAAAGTAGAACCATCCGGATCCGCCACCAGATGATTATAATCACCATATCGGTTACTCCCGTTTGCGGCAGTACCATTAACAATAGTCTGCTCTGTATAGGTCATTGTACTTAAAGGGTCGCACTCTTTCCGGCCCGTAAAGCGCACACCGGGGAATACGCCCGTTGCACTTGATGAAACATTATATCCTAAACCAATATTTCCAAATTTATCATAACAGATACTAGGTAACCAACGGTGAGTATTATCAGGAGAAAAAGTGCTCTCTTGATTAATGCCCCAGTTTCCGGTTGTTTTTTTCAATTCGTACCAGCGGATACCGGCGATACTTGCTCCTTTATCTACCAGATGAGTAAACACAATTCCCTCATAGGTTCCGAAATTTCTATATACGGGTTGGTTCTGCACTTTTTGGTGTAACGCTTCCAACGCAATTGTTGAACCTGATTGTGAGATACATCGTCCACGGGTAGCCGAGCAAATATCCGATTTAAATGAACTAACCGCCATAGATGATTTATGTGTAACTGTGGAAGAACCTGCGCTGGCAAAATTCACATTAAATTCAAGTAACCCAATGCTATCAACATCTGTACTAGAAGAGGTCCATGCATTGTCTTGCATATATCCGATTAACCCGCCAGATCCGGCAACTGGCGCAGTAGAACCCTGCCATAATACAGGGCACATAGAAAAAAATTTATTGGTGTTACCAAGCGTGAAACGTTGAGTAGTGGCTGTATTATCACCAGCCAGCATTTTTGCGCGATCAAAAGCCCATACGCTTGACCCCGAATACGAAGTTGCATTTGCAAAATCATTAGTAGTGGCATAATAGGCATCGTTCCATACACTTACTTTTGGGTAATCGGGAAACGTGTTACCGTAACCGAAAAAGTATACAAACCACGCACCAGAGGGATCGTTCGATTGGGAGATGGCGAAGATGAGTCCTTCCTGATTTCCATTCTCTGCTTTATTAGCGAATTCAATTAATACAAAGCGATCAGCCAATTGATCATATAATGCAATCGGGTCGCCTAAACCACCACGACCAGTAAGATTATCCAAAAAAGTTTGAGCAACTATTTGCCCGCCTGTTTTATTAAACACTTTAAGATAGGCACCCGAATTACCATTTATCATTTGTACCACATGGTTAGGCCCTACACATAAAGTAGGATCGGGCGGGTTAACACTGGTATAACCCATTCCATTAAAGTTTGCACCGATAGTGGCCGCAGATCTGCCAATAGAGTTATCATTGTATTGCTGTTGTAAAGCCGGGTCTGCCGATAAATTATTCTGTTCCGGATAATTCTCTGTAATTCGTGGAATTTTACGAGAGTTAATGATGCCGTTTTCATCACGAACCGGAATGTCTTTTAGTAACGTCTGGTCGGGTGAAAAATTCCGAAGCGGTTGTGTAACTCTGATGAGTGTACCTTTTATTTCTTCTGCACCGCGGGCAATAATTTTGTTTTGGGCTAATAATGAATACGTACTGCTTGCTACAAGCAATAGCAGGAGAGATAGTTTTCGCATTGATGTTAGTTTTGGTGGTAAAATCAATGCATTAAGTTAGAATTTATTCGATTCAAAAAAACTTGGTAATTCTACGATCGTATTAGAATTATTAGAGAGAATAGGTAAAATCTGTTCTATTAGAAAATTATCAATAGTATGCAGTCTTTCTTTTTTGTGAAAGGACTTTATAAGCTATGAATTAGGAATTGATTAAAAAGAAGACATCGTATTTTCCGAAAATACAATGGCTATTGGGTAGAAAACAATCAGGAAGCAGTTATTTCGATAGTTGCTCCAATACCACGATCAGTTATTGCATCACATTGAGGTTTCAACTCATCATAGATTCCATACTTCACTGCATATTTTCCGCGTGTATGGATAATAAAAGCACACTGTTCCGCCTGTTCGGCATTATGACCGCACACATCAATCAGGGTTTCAATCACCCATTCAAAAGAATTTACTTCATCGTTCCAGACAATCAGGGTGCATGGGTCCTCGTGATCGGTTAATACATCGGTATCAACCATCTCTTTTTTTAAAGGTTTTGGCTTATCGAATGAAGTAGGCATAAGTATCTTTTTACAAAAATAATGGAATGTTTTTTGGTAAGCAACTGTCAGATCCAGGCTGGAATTGACTGTTATTGAACATACCCGATCTAAAAATAGCTGGTAAAAAAAATTTGTGTAAAAATGCTCAACACCTATCTTTGCACTCCTAAATTACAAAAGCAGTTTAGCTCAATTGGTTCAGAGCATTCCGTTACAGAACGGAAGGGTCGATGAAAAGTAATTTGAAAGATACATTGGGAGTTTAGCTCAGTTGGTTCAGAGCATCTGCCTTACAAGCAGAGGGTCGGCGGTTCGAACCCGTCAACTCCCACCCACGCATAACCTCAAAATTTTTTTAACAAAAAAGAATTGAGGTTTTTTATGTGTACCTGTTATATCTTATACTCCTTCATTCGTAAT
>JBJXDV010000203.1:0-11466 GCA_046153465.1 Chitinophagaceae bacterium | reverse complement strand
CCATCCGTGTCTTTTTATGATATGCCGGTTACATTATTGTTGCGTGGTGCTTCCCAGGGAAAAAGTTATGTAGTGGATCACCAATATAGTGGCCAGGAATTTTCGATCAACCCGGGGTTTATTGTAGATACCGTTATCATTGACCCAGAATTATCCATACTGACAAAAATAAAAAAGGCAACGAAAAAAGTTACCACTACTAGTACCAATGAGGTAAAAATATTTCCCAATCCTTCTCCGGGAGAATTGTATATTTCCTTACTTAATCCAACCGATAAAAAATTATATATCCGATTATATAATTCGATTGGCCAACTGGTATTTCAAAAAGATATAGAAACATCCGGCAACGATGAATTGATCGCTATTCCGGCTACATCGTTGGCAAAGGGAACTTATATGTTACAAGTACGAAGTGAAAAGGCGATTAAGATGGTCAAAAAGATTGTCCGCTAACCTATTTCTAAACGATTATCGATTCTCTAACAGTCTTCATTTTATTTAGATAGTTGCCTAAATTATATTTGCAACTATTATCATGGCAAAATCAAATAAAGGCACCAGGGGCTGGAAACTGTTGTTGGTCATTTTACTCGGATCAATCATTGTTATGGTGGGGATGCAGGTGCATGATTGGTGGCTTGAACGCAAAGCAAGGTTTGTTCGTTACGATGCTTTTGGAACTGATATCCCAACTAATTATTCTATTCATGTTATTGATGTGTCGAAATACCAGGATATTATTGACTGGAATAGTGTAAAATTAATGGAAGTAGAGAATATCAAAATTGGATTTGCATTTATTAAAGCCACTGAGGGAAATGGTAATAGTGATCGCAATTTTAGCCGCAACTGGAAAAAGGCAAAAGAAGCGGGTGTAGTTAGAGGTGCCTATCATTTTTTTCTTGCATCTAGAAGCGGCAGAACACAAGCAGAAAATTTTATTGAAACTGTTTCATTAGAAAAAGGAGATCTTCCCCCTGTAATTGATGTTGAACAAACTTATGGCGTAGGAAAGATCAAACTACGAGAAAGAGTAAAAGAATTTTTACTGATCATAGAAAATCATTACGGAATCCGACCAGTCATTTATACTAATGTAGATTTTTATACGCAATATCTTGACGAGGGGTTTGATGAATATCCCTTATGGGTAGCGCATTATCTGCAAAAAGACAGGCCCCGCATATATCGCCCCTGGCAATTTTGGCAACACAGTGAAACGGGCAGGGTGAATGGTATTTTTTCAAAAGTAGATTTTAATGTGTTCAATGGCGACTCTTCCGATTTTCGAAATATGCTGATTCCCTAAAACAATTCTTACCTTAGGTTGTTTATTTTTTTATGAGTGAAATGGAAGAAGATGCCGCTCGATTTTTGAAGAGGATAGTTTGGTCACTATCTTCAGGATTAGTATGGATGTTCATTAATCTAGGTATGGGGATCTATAACGGATGGATGGTTCCCAAAGAAAAAATCGGAATTGGCAACATCATTTTTTATATATGGATGGCTGCAAGTCTATTGCTGCTCGTTTGGATAAACCGTAGAATTTGGAAAGAGAAATTTCCACACGGGTGATGAAGTTTGTGGTTTATGGTTGTTGATATTCTAAGAACCTGTCTAAAATTCATATATCTCATAATGGAAGCCGCAGATTTGCAGATTAAAAAACCTCAACTAGGATAACTTATCTATACTACATCTGCGAGTATGCGGCTATACAAAAAAATATAAAATCATTTTTAGACAGCCTCTAAGAGTGCTTATTAAATAATATGATTGATTAATCAAATCTCACCTAATGGTTCTGTATAACGCTAATTGTCGGCGAATGAAAAATATCACCGTTATAATAACAACAAACCTCAAACAATAAACTTTCTTTACTATTTTGCATCTAAAATCAACGGCGTAGTTCCTTTTCCCATTACAATAATTTTTGCGTTGGCCGATTTTGCCAATTCCAACTGAGCCTTTATTTGCTCGTATTGCAATTGTTTATCCGTTAAACTTTCACTAATGATATGTTGATAATCGGCAATCCCCTGCGCTTCTACCCGCTTACGTTCTGCTTCCTGCTTTTCTTTCTGCAATACAAATTGCATTTTTTGGGCATCCTGCTCGGCATTAATTTTTTGTTCTATGGTGAGCTTAACAGATTGGGGTAAGGTAATATTTCTTACCAATAAGTTTTCGAGTAGTAGTCCACGTAATTTAAAATCTACCTCTATACTTTTAAAGATGCGTTGCTGAAATTCATCTCTTTTGGTGGAGTACAATGCAACAGCATCATAATAAACAGCATTATCCCTAATTCTTGTTCTCGTAATGGGGCGCACAATTTTATCTTCATAATCGGCGCCTGTTTCCTGTAGTAATTTTGGTGCATCATTAGTAACAAGCCGATACAATACCGACAAATCGATGGTTACTTCCAAACCATCTGCTGTTAATACCCGAATGGCATCATCGCCCGATTTTGTTCCTTCATCATGTACCCCACTCATGGTATAATTCTGTGTTTTTACATCCAGTTTTTCTATATCGAGAAGAGGATTAATAAAATGCAGCCCGCTCACCAAAACATCTGGCTGAACTTTTCCAAATAATTTTTTAACACCAATTTGTCCGGCATCTATTTGTTTAACGCAGGAAGTAAGAACACCAATGATGAGAAGTACAATTCCTCCAATCCGTATTGGACCACTAAACCGCTTTATTGGTTCATTCCCGTTGCCACTTGCAATTACCAAGCCTGCAATAATAAGAATTACTCCGAGTATAATGAATGTCATGTAAAATATTTATGGTGGTGATGAATGAATTTTTATAAAAAACTTTTATCGTTGAAGTATTACATTTAGAAAGAACAATATGTTTTAACTATCTTTTTCGGTTAGCTATGAACTATGGTCTGCCACTATTACCCACTTCCTATTTATCTTTCGAAAAAGAAGTGTGTAGTGGCCTCCAATATCTCCAACAGTTCTTTTGAGAAACCATTTGCCTACTACAAAAAAAGCCCGGTTCGAAATTTTTTTTACCTGAAGAATATCAAATTTAAGTTGCCCCATTTGAGCAGTATCGCTGTATCCTTTTTTATAATTGTTCAGCGTGTTGGTATACCCATAGGTAACGCCTGTTTTTCCAATAAACATAAGCGAATCGTTCTCCCAGTATCCGTGCATGAATTCGTTGATATTCCCTTTATTCCATGATGCTACCTGTGTAGCTAACAAATCACGAATTTGCTTTTCATCTTTTGATTGCGAATAAGAAACAAAAGATATAAACAACAAAGGAAGCAGGGAAGAAAGAAAATACTTCTTCATAAAATAATTTATTGCTTAAAGGTAGAACAGTTTGATAACAAAAGAGGCTGTCTATACAGACAGCCTTTACAAAATGAGTAATTAAACAATGTCAGATCAGCAATTTTTTCAAATAAGCTGCGTCTGTTTCTGCACTCTTTAAGGGAGTGCTATTATCGTAACGTTCCTGCTCTACTATATAATACTCCATACCAGTTTCACCAGCTGTTTTCAATACTTTGGCATAATCAATAGAACCCAATCCTAAATCAACGGATGCATCATGATCTTCTGCCCTGGCTGTTTTTGATCGATCCTTTATGTGACACAAGCGAAAACGATTGCTATATTTTTTTAACCAGGTCTCGGGATCGGCCCCTGCAGTTACTACCCAGTACATATCCATTTCAAAATCTACGAGGCTTGCATCTGTATTGGCAATAAAAATATCCTGAGGGTATTGGCCATCCTGTTGTACAAAACTATAATCGTGATTATGGTAAGCAAACCGAATTCCGTTTTTCTTACATATTTCTCCATATTTATTAAACCCGGATGCAATCTTCTTATAATCATCCAGTGTTTTTTGTTTACCAACATAAGGAGCAACTAGGTATTTTAATCCAACAGTTGCTGCTTCAGCAGCTTTCTTTTCAAAATCTTTTTTTGTATCACAATGACTGCTTACCATAGCAACACCCAATTCATCTATGTACTTTTTAAAATCTGCGACGTTCATTCCCCACCACAAACCCAAGGCTCCTTCAAATCCCTCTACTTGTTGATACCCGAATGCTGCTACCTGTTTCAAAATGCCTTTTGGGTCTTTTGGAATATCATCGCGCAAGGTGTACAACTGCAAACCAAACTTATCCAATGGCTTTCCTGTACTTGTTAATGGAGGGGTAGTAGTTAATGAATCGCTTTTAGTAGCTGTGCCTGCGGTTTCATTATTACAGGAACTAAATGACCCAAATGCTACTGCCGATGCTAATAGGCTGGTTTTTCTCAAGAAGTCTCTGCGATTGGTTGACATATTTTTTTATAGTTGAGCGTTAGATAGCGTGTGAATAGGCAATAGTGAATCATCAAAAAAAATCGTTTCTCATATCAAAAGTGAATCTATTAATTTATTAAACAGATTCACTTTTGGCAATTACCCAATCACGATGTTGCCCAAGCCTTATCGCCTTTCTTATAAGGAATACATCCTTCGTATTTGCCCGGAACAGCACTATAACGAAGTGTTTGTGTAGCTCCTGTTTCAGACGTAAAAAATCCTAATAAAGTTAATTGCTTCATCAGTTGAAAATAATGGTTAGGATCATCAGCCTTTTTGCCTTTCTGATATTCTTTCGCTTCTTTATCAAGAGCTGTTAATATTTCTTTTCGATGTTCGGGCGAAGCTTTCATAAAATTATGACCATGGGCTTTGTTACAAGCTTCATTTACTCTTGCCATTCCGTCGATGAAAATCTTTTGATCTTTCGAATCATAGCAATCGGTTACCATCGTGTTCATAAACTCGCCAACCCTGGCAGCTTTTGCACCTGGTGTACCTGTAGCTGGAATAATAGTTTCGGCTATCTCATCCAGATAGGCAATATCTTCTTTTGTGAACGGTAGACCGGCAGCCTTCATTTCTGTTGCGGTACATCCACTCAGAAAAAATTCGGCGCCTACAATGGATCCGCCAACTAACAGCGCCACTCTGGAAAGGGCATCACGTCTGTTCATATTAAATGGTTTTATTTTAAAATTGATAATAAATTTGAAATTACTTTTAATTAGCTGCAAGCGGCTCCCGGATCTGAACTCCTGACTTACAAATTGCCTTTCTTTAATTCTTCTACTGCATGATCGACCGCTCTTGCTGTTAATGCCATAAATGTAATAGAAGGGTTTTGATTGCCTGTACTCGTCATGCAGGCCCCATCGGTTACAAATACATTTTTACAATTATGAAACTGGTTCCATTCGTTCAACAAAGAAGTTTTCGGATCCTTCCCCATTCGCACACCGCCCATTTCATGAATATCATTACCAGGCACCCGCCCATTATCGACAGTGGTAATATTTTTGCATCCCGCTTTTTCCAACATGGCTTTGCCCTGCTCAAAAAAATCTTTCATTTTTTTATTGTCGTTCTCATCATATTCAACAGAAGTAATCAGTAATGGAATTCCCCAATCATCTTTTTGATCCTTGCTCAGTCGCACATGATTTTTTTCCTTCGGAATAGTTTCTCCCTGAATCATCATATATATACTCCATTCATCTGCCTGTTCGGCCAGTTGATTTTTAAATGCTTCTCCAATGCCCTCCATCCCAAAACCTCGCTGCCATCCAATAGGGCTGGCACTGTAATGTGTCATATACCCGCCAAGAAAATCAGTATCCTGTTTATATACATTTCTAAAATTAGGTATCATCACTGCGGTTGGCCGACGACCATATTCAGCTTTATCAGCAAAGCCATCAATGGTAGCCGTTATATTAGCCCGGTAATCATGAAAGGCAATGTACTTTCCAAGTAACCCATTGTCGTTGCCAAAGCCATTTGGAAAACGATTGGAAGTAGAATTTAATAACAGCAGGTTACTGTTTATGCAAGCGGCGTTTACAAAAATTATTTTTGCGAAATAGTCCGTTGTCCCTTTTGTATTGGAATCAATTACACGCACTCCAATTGCCTTTCCCTTTTGTTCATCATAAATGATAGAGTGAACAACAGAATGAGGACGCATCGTAAGGTATCCGGTTTTTTCGGCCCAGGGTAAGGTAGAAGAGTTAGAACTAAAGTATCCTCCGAAGGGACATCCTCTATAGCAGATATTTCGAGCCTGGCACTGACCGCGACCCTGATCGAGATGTATCTGTTTCGGCGATGTAAGATGTGCGCAACGGCCCTGTATTACTCTGCGATCTTTAAAGTGCTCATTGATTGATTTCTGAATATGCTTTTCAGGGCAGTTCATTTCCCAGGGCGCAAGGAACTCTCCATCGGGCAAGGTTTCCATTCCATCTTTATTACCACTGATTCCTACAAATTTTTCCACATGGCTGTACCAGGGCGCAATATCGTTGTATCCGATTGGCCAGTTCGCATATCCATCCCGTGCAGGGTTTTCAAATTCAAAGCGGCTCCACCGTTGTGTTTGTCTTGCCCAAATTAAACTCTTGCCACCTACCTGGTAGCCACGTATCCAATCAAATGGTTTTTCCTGTATGTATGGATGTTCCTTATCCTTTACAAAGAAATGCTGCGTGTTCTCATCGAATGCATAACAACGATCGGCAATGGGGTTTTCCTTTGCCAGGGTTGTTGTTAATTTTCCCCGATGTGGCATTTGCCAGGGGTCCAGGTTGGTGGTAGGATAATCTTTAATATGCCTAACATCCCGCCCCCTCTCAAGCACCAATGTGCGCAGTTTGTGATCACATAATTCTTTTGCTGCCCAGCCTCCGCTAATACCACTTCCAATAACAATTGCATCAAAGGTGTTTTGAGTAACTCCTTTACTATTAATGTATATATTTTTTGTTGTAGTATCGTTCGGCATGCTGTTATTTATGCTGTCTGATTGTTGAATTATGATTTCTTATTTTCAATACTTAATGATAGTTTGAATTTCAATTGCTTTTTTAAAATCTCCCTGTTTTTTTATGACAAACAATAGCAAACCATTCTTCATCGTCGTTGATAATATTGCTTACTTCAAACTACCAACTCATGACTCTCAACTATTACAGATTCCCCTTCTTCAATTCTTCTACAGCATGTGCAGCCGCTCTTGCCGTAAATGCCATATAGGTTAAAGAGGGGTTTACACAATTCGCAGAGGTCATGAAGGAACCATCGGTAACAAAAACATTCATGGCATCCCACACCTGGTTCCATTTATTAAGAACAGAAGTTTTTGAATCCTTGCCCATACGAGCCGTTCCCATTTCATGAATACCACGGCCAGGAGTTCCATCACCATCTCTACCAGTAATATTCTTTGCCCCCATTGCATCCAGCATTTCCTTTGCATCATTCAACATGTCTATACGCATGTTTTTTTCATTTTCTTTTAATTCACAATCGATGGCCAATACAGGCATTCCCCATTTATCCGACTTTTGTTTTCCTTTCGATGCGTCGGTTGTTACTTTACCATCTGCATCGTATAAGTTTTTATCGATGTACGCTTTGTTTTCATGATAAGGAAGAATTTCGCCAAACCCTCCCATACCTAACGACCATGCCCCGGGTTCCGCTAAACTTTCTTTTAATTCAGCACCAATATTTAATTCAGCAATATTTCTGCTCCATCCTTGTCTGCTTCCGCCACCCTGGTAACCAAATCCTCTTATATAACCTCTTTTCTCTCCATTCATATTCCGAAAACGCGGGATATAAAATCCATTGGGCCTGCGACCATAATAGTATTTGTCTTCATAACCCTCCACCAATCCACTTGCACCTACACCCAAGTGATGATCCATCAGGTTATTTCCCAATTCACCACTACTGCTTCCCAATCCATCGGGCCATATATCAGTTGCTGAGTTCATTAATATCCATGCTGAATTTAATGTAGAAGCATTAAGAAAAATAATCTTTGCTTTGTATTCAGTAACTGTTTTAGTGATTGCATCTATAACTTCTACACCACTTGCTTTTTTCGTATCCTTATTATAAATAATTTTTGTAACAATTGCATCTGTTTTTAACTTAAGTCGTTTTGTTGCTTCGGCAGCAGGAAAGGTTGAGGACTGTGTACTGAAGTATCCACCAAATGGACAACCCAACCAACATTTATTTCGGAACTGACATTTGGTACGACCTGGAAGTTCGGCGGTTAAATTAGCTACACGACCAATAATGAGATGACGTTGCCCTTTATAATGCTGTTTCATTTTTTCTACAGCATCTTTTTCAACGCAGGTAAAATCCATAGGGGGTTGAAATTCTCCATCGGGCAAATGTGGAATACCATCCTTATTACCACTGATACCTGAGAATTTTTCTACATAATCGTACCAGGGTTTTATTTCGTTATAACGAACGGGCCAGTCAACAGCAATACCTTCCTTGGCATTTGCTTCAAAATCCAAATCGGCCCAACGATAGCTTTGACGGCCCCACATAAGTGAACGTCCACCCATATGATATCCTCGAAACCAATCGAAGCGCTTTATTTCTGTATAGGGAGAATCCTTATCGCTGGCCCACCAGTTGAGGTTTGTTTCGTTTAGGGGATAATCTCTTTTAAGTACGGGATAATCATTAATCATTTGTTGAGTTCTTCCACCGCGATGAGGAAACTCCCAGGGATCCATATTCGTAGTTTTATATCCCTCAAGATGTTTGATGTCAAACCCTCTTTCGAGCATTAAAACATTCAATCCCCTTTCAGTAAGCTCTTTGGCGGCCCATCCACCACTAATTCCAGAACCAATTACGATTGCATCGAAAATATTATCAGCCATAGAGAAAATTTTTATATTATTTATAAAAAGAACCTTAGGAATTTATGAAGTGTGATTGGTGATATATGATTTCCTGAATATTGAACTGTATCCAAGCCAGTAACAGTACAATATGATAAGCATGTATACATTAATAAAAACACGAATCAACCATCAAAAATCATACATCAACTTACACATCACAAATTGTAACCGCTTTTTTCAATGCGGCCAATTGCTTATCGTGTTCTTTAGCAGTTGGAATAAATTCCTGTGCAACATATCCCTTATAACCCAGATCAATAATCGCTTTCATAATTGCCGGGTAATACAATTCCTGGGAATCATCAATCTCTCTTCTACCAGGAACTCCGCCGGTATGAAAATGACCAAGATACTGGAAATTATCACGAACAGTTCTTATTACATCGCCTTCATCAATTTGCATATGATAGATATCGTACAGCAATTTAAAATTAGAAGACCCCACCCGCTTGCACAATTCAACGCCCCAACTGGTTTTATCACATTGATAGTCTTTGTGATCTACTTTACTATTGAGTAGTTCCATAATAATCATCACATTGTTCTTTTCAGCCAGGTCCATTATTTGTTTTATTCCTTCCGTACAATTTTTCCATCCTGTTTCATCATCAATACCCCGGCGGCTTCCACTAAAACAAATTAAATTCTTCCAACCAGCATTCGCAACCTTTGGAATCATTTCAGTATAATTCTTTATTAGTTTTTCATGAAATTTTTTATCATTCCATCCATCTACCAGATTTATTTCTGCGCCATTACACATGGTAGAAATAAGTTCATTTTTCTTTAAGGTTTCCCATCCTGCAGGACCAACTAAATCAACGCCTACCAATCCAATTTTTTTGGCAGCAGGTGCAAATATGTCAAGAGGAATAGTTCCATAACACCAATGACAAGCAGAGTGATTAATATTTTTCTTCAAGGTAGCAGCGGGTTGATTTTCAAGATTTATAGAAAAAGAAGAAAGGGAGGAGATAGCGCCGGCCGATAATGCACCGGTTGCTATACTTTTAAGAGCTTGTCTTCTGGATTGTGAATTCGGCATATGCATTCGTTGAAAAGGTAAATTACTAAAAGAAAAAACACCAGCATTAAAAATACTGGTGTTCTGTGAAATAAATTTACTACGATTGCTAACGATTGTTTATTTATCAATAACTAAAAATACTTTATCCTTCAAACGATAGATAAAAACAGCTTTAAGCCCGCTACACCCTAGGCCCCTGCATTCAAAATCCGGGGGACACGCAGAGGAGTACCGAGTTTAAGTACACAAAATTGTATTGATTAAAATTTCAATTACTACTTATTGTTTATTACTCTTGAGCCTTTTTATGTTCTGCATAAAACTTTTTTCTTGATACATAAATTAGGATGAATATAACTAAAAGAATTGCGGGCATTAGGGCAACTTTCATAAATGTATCAGAGCCAGCATTACCTTCAGCTTTTACTGCATCAATACCAGCAGCAATTGCTTTAGCTTTTGAATCGTCAAACCATTTACCCATTACAGGAAGTATTAACGCTGTCGAAAACATACCTGCGCCTCCCATTAAAGACAATCCAAGAGCTCCTGTTTTTGGAAGGTACTCGGAAACAAATCCCAGCATAGTTGGCCAAAAGAAACATATGCCTATAGCAAACACCAATGCTGCACCAAAGGCAGCATAACCAGAAGAAATACTTAATAACAGTAAACCGATACCGGCAAAAAGAGCAGAAAAAATCAACATTCCGTTTGGATTAAGCCGATGTACAACTGGTCCTGCAAATGAACGACCAACTGCCATTATACCATTTATGAATACTAAAACAAGTATTCCTGAAACACCCGCCCCACTTAAAAGAGCTCCAATCCAAGTTCCTGTTCCTAATTCAGTTGCTGCTGTTAAAAACATGCACACAATCATAATTAAGTATAATGGGTTAAGGCAACTTGCAAACATTTCTTTTGTACTGACCCCTTTAGTAACTCTTTCTGTTTTGGGAAACTCAAGCTTCCAAAACATGATAGCATAGACAATTGCTGGAATAATTAATAATCCAATCAATATTCTCCAATCGACTCCCATTTTATCCAATAAAAAGTAGGATAATAATCCTCCTATCACAATTCCACCGGGAAACCAAACGTGGAAACGATTCAACATTGTCGTTTTCTTATCAGGATAAAGCGTTACTACTAAAGGGTTACATGCTGCTTCCACCATTCCATTACCGATACCAATACAAAGCGTACCAATAAAAAGGGTAGTTGCATCCTTAGCAATAATATAGATGATTATGCCTAAAATATGACCAATAAAAGCCAGGCCCATTAATTTTTTCATCCCTATTACATCACATAATGGACCTCCGAAAATCATCGCAAGTGTAAATCCCCAAAATGCAGGGCTGAAAATCCACCCTATTTGTTCTTTTGTCAAATTAAACTCGGTCCCCCAGCGTCCTTCTAATGCTGCTCTAAAAGCAAATGTCATCGCTGTTACGATAAGCGCGATTCTACTGGCAAGAAATAATTGGTTGCGGTTAATGTTGGCTTGCATATCGTGTTGGTTTTGGTTTTGAAACGTAAATATAACCGTACATTCAACTAACGCCTGTTATTCTGGTAAACAGTTTTTACCATACTTTAATAGTTTATAAA
>JBJXDV010000202.1:0-7432 GCA_046153465.1 Chitinophagaceae bacterium | reverse complement strand
TAAGAAAATAACTTTGCTGTTGGCGTATATCGATATCGCCTAAACTAAGTTGCCAGTTTCTCTTTTTGAACTGTAAAAAAATACGATCAAATTCATTTAATTGCTGGGTAGTTCCATCGGGTTGAATAGGAATATTATTATCGGTAATGGCGGCAAGAATTTCGATACTATCTGCGAGGTATCCGCTTAACTGAAGATTTAAGTTTGAAGTTACCACCGCATCCTGGCTATTGCCAAACGAAATTCCTCTTCCAAAACTTCCATTGTACGTTAGGTTCCCAAAATTAAAGAAGCGGTTATCCCTTTCAGATACTCCATAATCAGGCACAAAGGGTTGGCCCATAAAATTATTCATAACACTGTCGAAACTCATGCGCCTCACAGATGTATTTAACCGTGCCGGAAAAACACGGTAACTGATCAACACACTATCGAAAGGAGATTTTTGGTTCCACGTAAGTTTTGCATTTAGCCAATCGATCGTATAGCTACTATCAGGTACGCCCAATATAACAACCGTTTTAGGAACAATACTCATTGTATCGAATACGAGTTCCTGTTTGGTACTGATTAGCTTTTTGCGAAGGTTAGACAAAGGTGCATTGCTCCGCGGCGCTTGCGCATAAGCAGTTAGTAATCCCGCACCAAATAAGTACAGCAATATCAGCAGTAAACGAAGCAACAAAAAGCAGTTTATCTATAATCGTCCAATTTTGAATTTTATTGCCCTAACATCCTGCTTTCATGTAGTTTATATTAACAATGCTACTATTGAAGACGGATTGCAGCATTGTTATATTTTTCACTGTCTTTACGATATGCAAAAACTTCTAGTGCTTTTAGCCATATTCATAGCAATCATTTCTGGTGGTTGTACCCAATATGCTTACTATCAAAGCCCCAATCATACACAAACCAACACATACAAAGCGATGCCGCTTCATAGTGAGCATAAAAAATCCGCTCTTTACGGAGGAGTTTCTATCGCTGCAGGAGGCGCAAATGAAGACTGGAAGGATGGTCTTTTTGCATTTTCAGGAGAAATCCACCAGGCTCATAAATTTGGAGTTTTTCAAGCGTTCTATGGAGCTAATGTAACTCTTGGTAACTATCAGGTTAATTCCTATGGTCAGCAATATGATGGTTATCTTTTTGGGTCTTATAATAGAAACCTTAATGACACACTACTAAACAAGCTAACAGGAAATAAATTTTTTGGAACCTGGGGACTATCCGGAGGTATTAACGTTGTGCAGCCTTTTGCAAAAGGGGGCGAGTGGAGAATTATTGGACTTGAATATTCCTGGCAACAGGAATGGGGCGATTATTTATCTTTCAGAAAACAGCTGCCAATAACAGCTGCCAACTTAATAGATTATAAAAGAAACTATTCAACGCTTTCAATAACCACTGATATTATTGGTAAAATTGACAATAGTTACCTCGGTTATAAAATTGCAATGGCAATCACTCCTTATAAACTTACCTATTATAATATCGCCAGTGAATCCTCCCAAGTACAGCCTGCCAATTTTTCTCAAACCCTACATTTTACAACCAAAAGAATTACTGGCTTTGTGCAGGCAAATATTGGTTATTATGCAGGAAATTTTCAACTTGGAATGAATTACCGCTTACGCTAGTTGCATTTTTTTAGAATGTTTCTCTTCCAGGTATTCATCGAAAGTCATCAATTTATCAATGGTGCCATTGGGAGTTAATTCAATTACCCGGTTAGCTACGGTTTGTAAAAAAGTATGATCGTGAGAAGAAATCAAAACAATTCCCTTTAAGTTTATCATACTTTCATTAAACGATTGTATTGATTCAAGATCAAGATGATTGGTTGGTTCATCTAATACTACCACATTGGGATCCTGCAACATCATCCGGCTGATCATACAACGTACTTTTTCACCACCACTCAATACCGAGGTATTTTTTAAAATTTCATCTCCGCTAAATAACATCTTTCCTAAAAATCCTCTCAAGAAAGGTTCATCCACATCGGTTACATGTGGAGGTACGTATTGACGAAGCCAGTCCATCAATGGAAAATCTTTTGCAAAGTATTTAGAATTGTCGTTTGGAAGATAAGCAGTAGTTACCGTTGTTCCCCATTCATGTTTTCCGCTATCTGCTTTTGCTTCACCATTTATAATATCAAAAAAAGAAGTGATTGCCATTTGGTCTTCTGCAACGATCGCTATCTTATCACCTTTATTAACTGTAAAATTGATATTCTTAAAAAGTATTTTTCCTTCTACAGATTTAGAAAGTTTTTCGACGTTTAAAATCTGGTTACCCACTTCGCGTTGCTGCTTAAAAATAATGCCCGGGTATTTTCTGTTGGAAGGCATAATGTCTTCAATCACCAATTTTTCGAGTGCTTTTTTTCTGGAGGTTGCCTGTTTACTTTTTGAAGCATTGGCACTGAAACGCGCTATAAAATCGAGGAGGTCCTTGCGCTTGTCCTCCATTTTCTTATTCTTATCGGTTAGTTGTCTTCCTGCTAACTGGCTGCTTTCATACCAAAACGTATAATTGCCTGTATAAATTTTAATTTTTTGTTTGTCAACATCTGCTACATGGGTGCACACTGCATCCAAAAAGTGACGATCGTGCGAAACAACAATTACAATATTCTCGTATTCTGCCAAAAAATTCTCTAACCACGATATCGTATCTACGTCAAGGTTATTGGTAGGCTCATCCAAAATTAGTATGTCGGGGTTACCAAATATTGCCTGTGCCAATAATACCCTTACTTTCATTGCCCCGTTAATATCTTTCATTAGCAGGGTATGCATTGATTCTTTCACACCTAATTCACTCAACATACTGGCTGCATCGCTTTCCGCAGTATACCCGCCCATTTCACCAAACTCTCCTTCTAATTCACCAGCACGTAATCCGTCTGCTTCAGTAAAATCTGCTTTTGCATAAAGCGCATCTCTCTCCTGCAACACATCCCATAATTTTTTATGTCCCATCAATACAGTATGTAAAACCGATACTTCATCAAACTCAAACTGGTTCTGTTTTAATACCGCCATCCGTTCGCCCGGAGTTATTTCAACTGTTCCTTTATTGGGTTCAATTTCTCCTGATAAAATATTTAAAAAGGTAGATTTCCCGGCACCATTCGCACCAATTACCCCATAGCAATTTCCTTTATTGAAACTTAGATTCACTTCATCAAACAATACCCGTTTACCAAAGGAAAGGGTAACATTATTAACTACTATCATGAGACCAATTATTTGAGGCGCAAATGTAAGACAAAAACGACTAGTTTGAGGTTTGTAGTTTGTAGTAAATAGTTTTTTAGACTCCCAAGAATATAAAATGACAACTCTCTGAATCAGGAGGCATTAGCCAAATTTATGAATAGTAACCGATGTTAATATTCGGCTATCGCTAATGATGCGCCTATAGAGATACTTCTTATTATTTGCGTTCCTAAAAAGCCAGACCCAAGGAATAAAGAAATCGCAATGCTCAGGAAGTGAAAGCGAACCGGGACGCAATTAAAAAATTGTTCCCTTACTTATTCAACGATCCCTTCCAGTGCTAATAAAAAAGCGTACTCCAGGGCAACTTCTTTTAGATATTCAAATCTACCCGAAGCGCCTCCATGGCCTGCCTCCATATTTGTGTGAAGCATCAATAGGTTATCTGTTCCATTAAATTCGCGCATCCTCGCCACCCATTTTGCTGGTTCAAAATATTGAACCTGGCTATCATGAAGGCCAGTTGTAACAAGCATGTTTGGATATTTCTTTTTTTCTACATTATCGTAGGGCGAATACGATTTCATATAATCATATGTCTCTTTACTCGTTCTTGGGTTTCCCCATTCATCAAATTCATTTGTAGTAAGTGGTATAGATTCATCCATCATCGTGGTAATAACATCCACAAACGGAACGCCAGCAATTACACCATGCCAAAGTTCGGGGCGCTCGGTAGCAATGGCACCCATCAATAAACCACCGGCGCTGCCTCCCATCGCATATAAATGTTCTTTAGAAGTAAATTTTTCCTTTATTAAATACTCGCCGCAGTCAATAAAATCATTGAAGGTATTTTTCTTTTTCATCATCTTACCATCCTCGTACCATTGTCGGCCCATTTCCTGCCCGCCACGTATATGCGCAATAGCATAAACAAATCCACGATTCAGCAAACTTAGCCTGGAGCTATTAAAGGACGCATCCATACTTGCACCGTAAGATCCGTATCCGTATAGTAGTAATGGAGATTGCCCATCTTTCTTCATTCCTTTTTTATAAACAATAGAAATAGGAACCCTTGCCCCATCGCGGGCAATTGCAAAACTGCGCTCTGTTATATATTCTTTGGAATCATATCCTCCAACAACCTCTGTTTGTTTCATTAGTTTTTTGTCTTTTGAATCCAAACCATAATCATAAACAGAATTTGGGGTAGTAAGGGAAGTATAATTAAACCTGAGCGTGGTCGAATTAAAATCGGGGTTAGCTCCTACATAGGCAGCATAAGCAGCTTCTCCAAAATCGAGATAGTGTTCCTGACCTGAACTAAGATTGCGGACCCTTATCTGCAGCAGTCCCTCTTTACGTTCGGTAACGACTAAGTGATTTTTAAATAATTCTATTCCTTCCACCAGCACATCTGCTCGATGCGCTATAAGATCTTTCCAATTTTCCACACCTGTCTTTCCCACAGGCGTTTCCATCAATCGAAAATTCTTTGCTTCCTTGTTCGTAACAATTAAAAACTTATCGCCTATATGATCTACCTGATACAACACCTCTTTCATCCTGGGTTGAAAAATGGTAAATGCACTGGTTGGCTGATCCGCATCCAACAGCCTGACTTCGGAAGAAAGTGTTCCTCCGGAAAAAATTAAAATATACTTATCAGATTTTGTTTTCCCTACGCCAATATAATTTGATTTATCTTTTTCTTCATAAACTACAACATCTGTTTTTTGATCCGTACCAAGGGTATGCCTGCTTATTTTTTCGGAAAGTAGTGTAACGGGATTGGTGGATGTATAGAACATTGTTTTATTATCATTACCCCATTCAGATCCGCCGCTAGCGGGAAAAAGTACATCACTATACAATTCGCCTGTTTCCAGGTTTTTTATATGAATAGAGTATTGCCGGCGGGAAATAGTATCTATTCCAAATGCAAGTAATTTATTATTTGGACTAACATTAAAGCCAACCGCAGAAAAATAATCATGTCCTTCAGCCATTTTATTTATATCCGCCAGTACTTCTTCCGAAGCATCGAGTGAACCCTTTTTTCTACAATAGGCATAATATTGTTTACCCTCTTCGTATCGGTTGTAATAAAAATATCCATTATTAAATACGGGAACTGTTTCGTCTTTTTCTTTAATACGGGCTTTCATTTCATCAAACAATTTTTGTTGAAATAGTTTTGTGCCTGCCATCATGCTATCGAGGTAAGTATTTTCAGCCTTAAGAAAATTAACGGCGTTAGTACTATCGGGACCTTTTTTGAAATAGTCATTCATCCAATAGTACTCATCATTTCTTTTTTCACCAAATAATCCAACATCAAACGATTTTTTTTCTGCTACCGGTGGTTGAATGCCCGCGGGCCATTGAAATGCTTGTTTACTCATTTTTTCTGTTTGGTTGCAGGATGTGAATGCCAAAAGGAAGGCAAGCACAAAAAGTGATATTCTCATAATCATAAATTATCAATGAATATACAAATTACCCTGATATAAAAAATACCATTGGTGGATTTGGGAAATGATTCGGAAGTTAATAGGCAGAAGCATACAACGGCCTCCAAAATTCATTTCTCATACCAATTTCCACTAAATTCGTAAAATATAATCATCCGTTATGAACCATAAAACAATTATTCTTCTGTGCCTTTGTATTCAGGTCTTACTACCAGCCTTTTCTCAGGATGAACCTAAGCGATTTGCAGCAGATCGTGTACGATATTCGAAGGAAGTTTCTTATCAAAATGATTTTATTTTTTCGATTGGTGCAAATACCGATTTTTCATTAGGCGACTGGAAAAAATACAGTAACCTTGGACTTGGCCCTGAAGCTGGGTTATGGTATCATTATAATGATCATTGGGCCGTAAGCAGTCGATTTGGTTTTAACCGCTGGTTAGGTAAACAATATATATTGGCAGGCTCGCCAGGAAAGAAATATGAAAGCCAATCGCATTGGTATGGATATGCAGGTGCCCGTTATAATTTCACACAAACCTGGTGGGTAAATCCTGAGATTGGATATTCGCAAATAACATTTGATCAAAAAAAGGGAGGAAGTTTTGCTTTTGGGCTTAATGCCGGAGCGGATATTTATGGCCCTGCTAGTGTTATTGGATTGGGGATTGGATACCATCAATTGAATTTCGATGGCAAACCACATAATCATGTAGGGTTACGAATTCGTTTTTATATTGGAGTGGAAAGGGAAAAATATGATGAAAGTGAATTGTAGTTGAGGAATAGTGAATGATGAATTGCGAATAGAATAGATAATCGGTTATTATAGAAGTAGCATAAATGAGTAACCGGAGATATTTACCTTAATAAATCAACGTCGTGGTTCTTAAAATAATTATTCGATTTTCAGATAAGGTTAATCTTTTTATTCAGGGTTCGCTGCCAAACATTCTTATATAACGATCCAACCATTACAATTTATTTATCCATTGTCAAACCTGCAGCTAGGTATTCATGATTAAGTCGTGCTATATTAGTTATAGAAATCTCCTTTGGGCAAACTGCTTCACAGGCCCCGGTATTGGTACATGCTCCAAAGCCCTCTTTATCCATTTGGGCCACCATATTTACCACCCTATTCCTTCGTTCGGGTGCCCCTTGAGGCAATAAGGCAAGGTGAGAAATTTTGGCGGAGAGGAATAGCATCGCTGATGAATTTTTACAGGCTGCCACACAAGCTCCGCATCCAATACATGCTGCTGCTGCAAAGGCCGCATCCGCTTTCTCTTTTTCAACAGGCATTGCATTTGCGTCTACGGCATTACCTGTATTGATCGAAATAAATCCTCCGGCCTGTATAATTCTATCAAAAGATGATCGGTCTACAATTAAATCTTTAATGACTGGAAATGCATTGGCCCTCCATGGTTCTACAACAATTGTATCGCCTTCATGGTAGGCCCGCATATGCAATTGACAGGTAGTATTCGCATGCCAGGGTCCGTGAGGTCGCCCATTAATATACATAGAGCAACTGCCACAAATTCCCTCCCGGCAATCGTGATCAAACGCAATTGGATCTTTACCATCGCGAATCAACTGCTCATTAAGAACGTCTATCATTTCAAGAAATGACATTTCAGTAGAAATATTTTTAACATCGTATAGTTCAAAATTGCCTGCAGAGGTACTGTTTCGCTGGCGCCAAACTTTGAG
>JBJXDV010000201.1:0-13082 GCA_046153465.1 Chitinophagaceae bacterium | reverse complement strand
ACCAGCATAACATGCTCTGCATTTTCTTTGGCATCTTTTAATAATCGTTCTGCTTCGAGATGATCGGTTTCATCGTCACCAGTTCTTTTAAAGGTTCCTGCAATGGGATGAACAATTGCTTTTCCATTTTTAATAATGATCTGGCTTTCGGGTGATGAGCCCATTAATTTATAATCGCCATAATCAAAGAAAAACAGGTAAGGTGATGGGTTGATATTTCTTAATGCACGATACACATTAAATTCATCGCCAGTAAAGGATTGCTGAAAACGGCGGCTTAATACTATCTGGAAAACATCACCCCTTAAGCAACTGGATATACCTTTCTTCACCATCTCCATATATTCCTCATTTGTACAATTAGAACTTTCTTCTTCGCAAATTTTAAATGGAAATACCGGCACATCTTTGCTACGAATCAATGACTCAACAGCTTGCAATTCGCTTTCAATACCAGCAATCGTATTCTCGCATAAATACAATTCATCTTTATGATGATTAATAGCGATAACATATTGGTAAAGACGATAGCGCATAAGCGGAATAGTTGGCAGCAAGGAGTCGGGAGAAGGGAGAAGGGAGTTAGAAGCCGGGAGCAGGGGGCCGGGAGTTGGGAGAAGTGAGTCACGAGAAGAAAGCCGGGAGAAGGGAGCCGTGAGTTGGGAGTCGGGATTACCGAGTTGAATGGTATCAAAAAATTGTACCGCATCATAGGTTGTATAACCATATAATCCCTGTGCAAACCTTGCTTCTTTGTGATCGCCTGTCACTTCAAACCGATTCATAAAATCGAAGAGTAGTTGTGGCACTTGAGTAGTGTTGCTGATATCCTGCCGTGTTGGTTTTTGACCAGGCAGTTTGAATTCAATACTTTTTAAGGAAGTAATTTCCATACCGCCGATCGCATGAATACCAATAAATGACCAACTGTTTTCCGCTGCATGATGGTCGCTGCTTTCAAGTAATACGGTATCTCTAAAACGGTCGCGTAAACGCAGATATATTCCTACTGGTGTAAAAACATCTGCTAATAATTTTTTGCAGGTTGTATGTATGGCAATATTTTTCATAGCATCACAAAATCTTCCTCCATAAAGAGCATTTTCAAAAAATCAAAGCTTAATAAAGAATTGAACATGATAAAAAATATTATAAAAGTTACAGGCTTCATCTGCAAGTGTCACCTCACCCCAACCCCTCTCCTAAAGGAGAGGGGCTTAAAACCCGCCATTAAAAATATCTTGATAGCCAAGTTTGCAAAATATTCAAATAGCCCTCTCTACAAAATATTCAAATAACCCTTTCTGCAAAATCTTCAAATAGCCCTCTCTGCAAAATATTCAAATAACCCTCTCTACAAAATATTCTAATACCCTCGCTATAAAATATTCTGATAATTTAAGTTCATTTTAGTTGGTTAAGAATGGTAAAAAAATAAAAAAGCCCCGAAATAATCGGGGCTTTCTGAAAATACTTTATTAATAAAGTAATGACATTACAGAACCCCTGAAGAGTTTGTATGCCACCACCACTGTAATAATTGAACTTGTTTTTTCATTGCATTGCAAATATGGGACAGAAACTTTACTTGAACAAATTTTTTATAAATATTGGTGGATAGTTGATAAAGAAAGGCAATTACAAAAGCAAAGATCATAAAAAACGTTATGTCTTTTGAACCAACTCCCTTCTAATTACCTCTTCTACCTACCAACTATTCACAATTGACTATTGATTACCGACTACGAACTTCTCTACTTCATTCCTGCTCTCTTTTTTAGCTCTGCAACAGGCAACACAATTTCCTTCCCCATTTGAATGCCTTTTCTGTAGGTAATTACTTTAAGGTGCAATGCATTTTTGGGAACACTTAAATTACTTGTATATTTTGGATAGAAGTTATCGGGGTGAGTTTCGTCAAAACTGTAAAAGATATCCAATCCATCAACCTCTGTTTTCATGTCAATAACGATATCACTATCATTTATTTTTTTAGCCGTTATCATTGGATCATAGAGGGTACGGGCATATTTAGTTTGAGAGACATCAAAACGATCAAAATGTTTTTCCGCCCTAAGTACAAAATCATTCCAATTCTTTTTTTCTTTAGGGCTCCAAAACGTTTCGGCCAATGCAAACCCACGTGGCCATACCATGTATTGAGCAGTTCTTAAATTAGGTATTTGCTCTGTCCAAACATTTCCTTGTCCACCCAATACCAATTTCGGATCCACTCCTCCCGGAACAGGTTCATACATATATGTTTTGTTTAAACGAAGGCTAGCATAAATCGGCGGTTCAGAATAGGAGTCACCCTGGTTAAAATCAAGATAAACAGAAGCCGAGGGAGTCATTACTACTTTATGATTTAGTTTAGCGGCTTCTATACCACCTTTTTCTCCCCGCCAGCTCATCACTGCAGCATTAGGCGGAAGACCCCCATCCAGTATTTCATCCCAACCAATCATTTTTTTTCCTTTTGATTCGATGATTTTTTCAATTCTTCTTACGAAATAACTTTGAACTTCATCTAAATCTTTTAAGTTCTCTTTTTTCATCAATGCTTTCACTGCTTCGCTCTTCTCCCAAAAATTCCGGGCAGTTTCATCTCCTCCCATATGAATATATTCAAATGGAAAAAGAGGCGCTACTTCCGAAAAAACTTTTTCCAGAAACGCATATACTTTTTCGTTAGCGGGACAAAGTGTATTATCCACTAATCCGTAAAAATGGCCTCCCCCGGAGGGCCATTCCATAATTTTTTCGCCAGAATTTATCTTATAATTTCCGGGAGTACAGGTAAGTTCGGGATAAGAGGCCAACGCAGCCATACTATGGCCGGGCACATCAATTTCTGGCAGCACGTTTACAAAACGATCTTTTGCGTATTGAACAATTTCCTTAATGTCATCCTGAGTATAAAAACCACCATAGGTAAGCGCTTCTCCGGGAACGGCAGGTGACATTTGATACATTTTCCCAACACGAGGCGCGCGCCATGCACCAACTTCAGTTAGTTTAGGTAAACTCTTTATTTCAATTCGCCAGCCCTGGTCGTCGGTTAAATGCCAATGAAGAATATTGTATTTATATTTAACCATATCGTCAATAAAACGTAACACATCCTTCTTCTCAAAAAAATGGCGCGATACATCAAGCATCAATCCGCGCCAGGCAAAACGCGGATAGTCTATAATTTTACAACCCGGTAGTATCCAGTAAGGCTTTTTTATCAATTCAGTGCTTTCTATTTCTTTTGGAAAAAGTTGGAGCAGGGTTTGAACCCCATAAAATAATCCAGCAGCTTTATTGGCTTTGAGTAACACTACGCTCGAACCTACTTCTAAACTATAACCCTCTCCTCCCAATGCTGGATCTTCTTTTCGATTTAAAGAGATAACAATCGTTGACCCTCGAGGATCTTTTGCATCGCCTGCCAAAACCACCCGAATTGGATAACCACTTGCACGAAGCAATTGTTGTCCAAAATAGCGGGCAACCATTTGAACTTCGGGCGTTTTATCAGGCACTTCAATAACGCTATAATTATTAAATTCGAAATTACCTCCTTTCTTTTCAATAGAAACTGGCTGTGGAATAATAGCCATTTCTCCAGATTGCTGTCCATATACGCCCGCCCCGGACAAGATTACTATCAAACAAAACAATTGATTTTTCATGGCCATTATTAAAATGATGATAAGCTTAAAAGTAAGTAAATTATTCCCTTTTGAGATAGTATATCTTCAGATAATTTTTTAACAATCGAATGGTCTTCGAGGCTATCTTTGTAGCTTATCTTAAAATAACTACTGCAATGAAAAAATTCCTTGTTCCGACTGATTTTTCAGATGTTTCAAAAAATGCAGCTCATTATGCCGTGAGGATGCTTGCCGATAAACCCAATGTAAAAATCGTTTTATACCATGTTTATTCAAGTATAGCATCTGGTACAGACGGCTCTCTTTTGACGGAAGATGAAATCGATCGCACCACTATACTTGGGCATGCCCTGGCAAATATGAAGGAAGAACTAGGACCCTTGGGGAATGTAACACTCGAGTGCATTGCAGAGCATGGTTCTTCGCTTATAGAAAATATTGAACGGTACGTTCGTCACCATGGAATTGACATGGTAATTATGGGCAATAATGGATCTACTAAACTTGAACAAATATTTATGGGTAGCAATACCCTGAAATTGGTAAGAGAAGGTGTTTGCCCGGTGATGATTATTCCTCCCGATGCTACCTACCGGGCAATCAAAAATGTAGCACTTACGAGCGATTTTAAAGATGTAGACGGATCGATACCGGTAACTCCTATCAAACGCTTACTCAATTTATTTAATCCTACCGTACATATCATAAATGTAGATAGTGAACATTATGTAGAAATTACCGATGAGTATAAAGAACAACGAGCAAAACTGGAGAAACACTTTGGCGCATATAATCCACAATTTGCTTTTATACGCTTGTTCGATTTTTTAGATGCGATCAATAATTTTACCAAAGACAATGAAATTGATCTAATTATTACCGTTCCGAGAAAACATTCATTTTTAAGCAATCTTTTCAAAACGAGTCATACTAAAAAATTAGCTTACCATAGTCATGTTCCAATTGTTGCTATCCAGGAATAAGAATAATGAATTATAAACTGAATGCAGCTTGAAACGAGCTGCATTTTTACTTAGAAGGCCACCAAAATAATTCTACTGGAAATAATTTTTGACTGGCTAACACTAGGATAATCTAGAATTGTTTTATTTGTTCAAGCATTTTTTTTAATATGGGAAACTTTGATCAACAATACTGGAACAATAGATATCAGCAGCAAGATACCGGCTGGGATATTGGTTCTCCCTCTATTCCCTTACAGGAATATATCGATCAACTAAAAAATAAAAATATATCCATTCTTATTCCTGGTTGTGGCAATAGCTACGAGGCCGAATACTTATTGCAAAGTCGCTTTGGTAATATAACCCTTATTGATATTGCACCCCTGCTTACTCAGGAATTGGAAAATAAATTTGCTGGCAATGTAAATAAACAACTAACAATTATTACCGGAGATTTTTTTGAATTGCAGCAATCCTATGACCTAATACTCGAACAAACATTTTTTTGTGCACTGGATCCTGCACTGCGCAAAAAATATGTGACACAAATGCACGGGCTATTGAAACCCGAAGGCAAACTTGTTGGCGTATTATTCAACCGGGCTTTTGAAGGAGGCCCGCCTTTTGGAGGAACTCTACATGAATACCTTGATTTGTTTAAAGAATATTTTATAATTGAAACAATGGAGCCTTGTTACAATTCCATACCTCCACGCGCAGGGCAGGAAGTTTTTATTCAATTAAAAAAGAAAATGTTCTAAGGAAAAACCCTCCACAAAACATATCCACAATTAACAAGGATCGAAACCATAACCAACAAACAGTCTCTCCTGATTAATAATCTGTTCACCTAATCTCCGGTGTCAAGTTTCTCTTTCAAACATTCTCTTTAACCAAAAGCGATCAATTATTTTGGCAATACAACACTATCAATTACGTGAATGATACCATTACTTGCCTTAAGATCTGTAGCAATAACAAAAGCAGTTCCACCATTTTCATCAGTAAGTTTTACTTTACCTTTTTCAATGGAGGCGGTTAAGTTACCACCACTAACAGTAGCTACTACCACCTTACCGCCGCCTTTCTTAATAGCAGCAATAACCGCTGCTGCATCCAAATTCCCAGCAACAACATGATAAGTCAGAATCTTTGCCAATGTAGCTTTACTTTCAGGCTTTAATAAATTATCCAATGTGCCTGAGGGCAATTTTGCAAATGCGTTATTTACCGGCGCAAAAATTGTAAATGGACCTTTACCCTTTAACGTCTCAACAAGGCCGGCTGCTTTAACGGCTGCAACCAGTGTTGTATGATCTTTGGAACTGATAGCAACATCTACCACGTCTGAAGAAGTTTGTGCAGTTCCGGAAATAGAAGAAAATACGGCTGTTGAAACAATTAACAGCGACATAAAAATGTTTTTCATAAATGAAGAAAATTAATAAATGATTAAAAAAAATGTTAAGAAAATTAAATAATTGAAATGCTATACACATCGCAATAATGCAATACCAATTAACGCGATACATTAAAAATGGTTCTCGTTAATAGTTTATTTAACAAAAAAAAGCCTGGTTGCGATAACCAGGCTCTTAGTACAAACTTCTGATGAATGTTTAACTATAAAGGCTCCTGTTGGCTTAAACAATGAAAGCTTCCCAATCCCCAAATTATTTCTGTTGAATCAATACCAATTACGTCGCGATCGGGAAAACAACTTTGAATAACCTGTAAAGCCTTATCATCTTTTGATCCCCGAAAGGTTGGAACAATCACTGATTTATTGGCAATATAAAAATTGGCATACGCGCAAGGCAGCCGCTGATCCTCATAAAATAATGGATCGGGCATAGGAAGTTCGATAATATTTAATTGCTTTCCGTTGAGCAAACGCATTTGTTTCAATTGTTGCAGGTTATGCTGTAATAACGCGTAATTCTCATCGGTTTTATTCTCTTCTACAACAGCAATCACCGTATCGTCGTTTATGAACCTAACGGTATCATCAATATGCCCGTCTGTATCATCACCTACAATACCTTCATCTACCCACAATACCTGATCTACACCATAAAAATGATGTAAGTATTCTTCAATCTGAAGTTGATTCAATTGTGGATTGCGATTTGGATTGAGTAAACAAGCAGTAGATGTCATTACTGTTCCCTTCCCATTAAATTCCACCGAGCCTCCCTCCATAATAATACGTGGATAATAAACCGGTATATTGTAGTGTTTAGCTATAAGAGTTGGAATATTATCATCCAAATCGTGTGGCGGATATTTACCTCCCCATGCATTATAGTCCCAGTCTACAATTACCTTTTTTTGTTCGGCATTTGGATTTATTAAAAATGCCGGGCCATGGTCGCGGCACCATGCATCATTAGTTGGATGAAAATAAAATTCGACTTTACCTGCATCTGCTCCTGCCAACTGCAATTGTTCAATGGCAAAGGCCTTCATCACTTCATCATTCACGTTAATACATACCCGCTCCCCTTTTATTAATTCCTTAATAAACTGGCAATAATAAGGATAAATGGTATGAATTTTTCCGGGCCAACTGGCTTCTTTATGCGGCCAGCTTAACCAGGTAGCAGCATGGGGAGCAAATTCTGCTGGGAAGTAGTAACCGAGTTGTTGAGGAGTGATGGAGCCGGAAAGTTTAGAAGTTGAAAAGTTGGGGAAGTTGGGGAAGTTGGGGAAGTCCGGAAAGTCCGGGAAGTCCGGAGAGTCTGGAGAGTAGTTCTTTTTAATCAAGTTTTTATTCAAGCGATTTGTTTTTTAAAGTATGGCGTAGTGCATTAATCATGACCAAAATTTCCTCGCAAGCTCCACAAATTCTAGTAAGTTCATTTCCATCTATGTATCCTCTTCGTTTAGCAAGGTGCAAGCAGGCAACAACTTCAATGTTAGATGCGATTGCAATGCCGAGGTATCTCGAAAACTGAGCATTAGTTTGTCCCGTTGAACCTTCTGCGATATTAAGTGACACAGAATCTGCAGCCCTCTTGATCTGTGATGTCAGAATATAGATTTCATCTTTAGGAAATTTCTTTACCAATTGATTTACCTGGTCAGATAGATCAACAGCTTTCTGCCACACAATCAACTTTTCAAATTTAAAAGACATAATCGCCTATTTAAATTTAAAAAAAAGCAAACTTTTATAAATTGTATATAGAAAAGAACTAAAAAAGTAAGTTTTATTCTTACAAAGAAACTTTATTATACCATTTATTTTAGAACATAGTACTTCGAAACTTCTCATCTTTCCGTCTTCCGGTCTTCCCATCTTCCAGTCTTTCTCACTTCCCATCTCCCCGTCTTTCGAACTTATAACCCCTACTGCTCGTCAATAAATCGTTTGGTAATTGGCTGATAAGAATCAATTCTCCGATCTCTTAAAAATGGCCAATGCGTTCTATATCGATCTGTTTTATCTGTATCAATTTCCTGAACAATTACCTCTTCCTTGTCGTGCGATGCTTCGTATAAAATAGTTCCAAATGGATTGGAAATAAAAGATCCTCCCCAAAATTTCATGGCACCATTTTGTTCTAATCCTACCCTGTTTACACTAACCACATGTACACCATTGGCAACGGCATGACTACGCTGTATCGTTTGCCAGGCATTGTATTGTTCTGTATTCGTAGCTTCATCCTGCGATGTGGCCCAACCAATAGCTGTAGGATAAAACAAAATTTCCGCTCCCATTAACGAAGTAATTCTTGCAGCCTCCGGGTACCATTGATCCCAACAAATAAGAACGCCAATCGTTCCGAATTTTGTTTTAAAAATTTTATAGCCTAAATCACCCGGCGTAAAATAAAATTTTTCATAATAGGCAGGGTCATCGGGAATATGCATTTTGCGGTATTTACCCAAATAAGACCCATCTGCATTTATAACAGCCGTGGTATTGTGATAAATTCCCTGGGTTCTTTTTTCAAATAAGGATGCAATGATGACAACATTCAATTCGGCAGCAACGCTTCCTAATATTTCTGTAGTTGTTCCGGGTATTGGTTCTGCCAGTTTAAAATTCTCATAGTCTTCCACATCACAAAAATATAACGAGGTAAATAATTCCTGCAGACAAATAATTTGTGCTCCTTTAGCAGCAGCTTCTTTAGTTTTAATTATTGCTTTAGCAAGATTTTCTTCTTTATTTCCTGTGCAGGACATTTGCACCATTCCGATTTTTATTTTAGACATGCCGTTATTTTGTGCAGCAAAAATAGCTTTTTGGAAGGAAACCTGTACATCGCCTGCAGGCTTGTTTGCCGTAAACAACTAATGTGAATTAAAATTATTGAATGCTTTTTAGCACGAGATGTTCCTATGGAACATTGAACCTTTTCTTATACAATTTCTACCCACGAACTGTTCCGATGGAACAAGAAAAATCGAATTATTATTTAACCCAACTCTTTATTTTCTTTTAATTATTATTACAGATTTCTTCACACGAGATGTTCCTATGGAGCATTGAACCCTTCCTTTTAATATTTCTACCGATGAATCTTCAAAAAGAGATGAATTGGTTGATAGGGTTATCTAACAAATGCATGTTGAATGGTGTAGTTTTCGATGGCAAGAAATGTTCTTAACGAACACGAGAAATGGTGTTAGGTGTTGAATGCTGTGCACGATCTATCTACCGCTGAATAACGGGCATTAATTTTTGGCTTTGAAAATTATAAAGGAGCTTATCTTCCCATCTCTTTCAAAAACGCTACATGGGATGCGATAGCATAACGAACCCGGGGAAATTCAATATAAGCAATACCATATTCCTGGCAAGCCTGTTTGATAATTTTACTGATAGCAGGATAATGTATATGCGATATTTTCGGGAAAAGATGATGCTCAATTTGAAAATTTAATCCACCTACCAACCAGCTTACTAATTTATTATTGGTTGCAAAGTTGGCCGTTGTTTTTATTTGGTGAATGGCCCACTCATCTTCGAGGCGGTTAGTATGTTCATCGGGCATTGGAAAAGCTGTATGCTCCACCGTATGTGCCAATTGGAAAACAATGCTAATGACAAGACCGGCCACCAAGGTGAATATTAAAAAACTTATTAACCAGGAACTGAATCCAACCATTTTGATTGGCAACGCAACAAAAAGAAAAAGATGCAATAGTTTAAAGCCCCAGAAAACAAAATGATCTTTATTACTCATTTTCTTTAAAGGCATTGTACCTACTTTATTCTTAAAGTATTTCTGGTAATCAAGCACAAAAATCCAAAGAATATAAAGCACCGAATACAATAACCAGAAATAGATATGCTGATATTTATGCATTTTATATTTCTTTTGAGTAGTACTCATGCGCATCCAGGGCTGTATATCTATATCGTCATCCAATCCATCTACATTCGTATACGCATGATGAATAACGTTATGCTTCATATTCCACATAAAACTGTTACCCCCTAAAATGTTCAATGAAAAAGCTGCCAGCACATTCACAAATTTATTATTACTGAAACTGCCATGGGCGCCATCGTGCATTACGTTAAAACCGATGGCAGAAATTACACAACCCAATAATACACTCTCTATCACCTGCCAAAAAGGAGCTGGCGTAAAAAATACAAGATGTATATAGATAGAAACAAATGAAACCATTAGAAATACCGCCTTAAAAAAAAGGGCAAAATTACCAGTGGTTGACTTACCTTTTTCACTAAAATAAGCATTGATTCGATGCTTTAATTCGGTGTGAAAGGAACGGGGGACATTTGCAAATTTTGGCACTAACATGTAGACGCATTATGGGTTATAGCAATAAAACGCAAAGATAGCCGTCCTGTTGCAGTAAATTGCGATTTCACTCAAGAATGTGAGGGAATTATGATTTGAGTTAAACAAAATAAAGTCTGAAAGACAGAAAGTGCTAACCTTTCATTTGCATTTATGTTTCCACAGATACCAACGCATCTAAATTTCGTATCCCAATCTTTTTTTCCATTACAAAACCTTCTGCATACTTTACCCCAATACGTTTGCCCAATAAACGGGCTCTTCCAATAACCGCTTCCAAAAAATCCGGACTTGAAATATAGGTTTGCGTGCCGCCTTTTTCAGAATTGTTTGTATGAAATTGCGTGTTGTATGCTTCAATCGCTTTCATTCGTTGCTCAAATACATCAGAAATATCTATCAAGAGATCAGGTTCATGATACCAATCCTGCAAGTAATGCAATACTTGTTTAGGCCGCCATCTTAATTGGTTGTTGCCATGTTCATCGGTTGTTTCAATTTTAATCAACCCCGATAAAAAACATGCATCTGCTATTAAATGTCCGGCACGACCATGATCGGGATGACGATCATCCAATATATTTCCAATTACAATTTCGGGTTGATATTTACGTATAGCTTTAATAAGTTGTAATTGATGCTCTTCATCATTTTTAAAAAAACCGTCACGCATTTTTAGATTTTCTCTTACCTGTATTCCCATAATTATTGCTGCAGCAGAAGCTTCGGCATAACGGGTTTCAATAGTACCTCGTGTGCCCAATTCGCCTTGTGTGAGATCGAGGACCCCCACTTTTTTACCCAACTTTATTTCATTTAGAATAGTACCCGAACAACCGAGTTCAACGTCATCGGGGTGAACGCCAATAGCGAGTATATCTAATTTCATAAATGGAAAATTAAGAATGATGATTCAATAATTAAAAATTAAAAAACGATGCTGTATTAAATCGACGCATATTTAGTATGGATTCGGTTTACTGTATGTACTTTTCTTCTCCGGTTTTTAAATTCGAATTGTTTTCTTGCAAAAAGATCAAATCCCGAAAGGCATAGCACAACGAACATTTTTCTATTCCCTCCATGTACCTTAATTTCGCTGCAAACTAATGATCATCTATGAACCTGCATGAATATCAATCAAAAGAATTGCTTAAAAAATACAATGTCCCCGTTCAGGAAGGAATACCCGTTGATACTCCTGAAAAAGCAGAAGAGGCCTATAAGCAATTGAAAGTGCAAACTAATAATAGCTTTGCCGTAGTTAAAGCCCAGATACATGCAGGCGGACGTGGTAAAGGAAAAATTATGGGAACTGAACAACGGGGCGTAGCCGTTGGTAAAAGCTCGGAAGAAATTAAAACAATTGCAGGTAATATTTTAGGTGGAACCCTTGTAACTATTCAAACGGGGCCGGCTGGTAAATTGGTTAATAAAATACTGGTGGCACAAGATGTTTATTATAGCGGAACCAACCCTGTAAAAGAATTTTATCTCTCAATATTGTTGGATCGAACCAAGGGCCAGAATGTTATTATGTACAGTACCGAAGGCGGAATGAATATTGAAGATGTTGCACACAACACTCCTGAAAAAATATTTAAAGAGTGGGTACATCCCTCCGGAGGATTGCAACCTTTCCAGGCAAGAAAAATTGCTTTTAATTTTGGATTGAAAGGTGAAGCTTTCAAGAATTGCGTAAAATTTGTTACCAATTTATATACGGCGTATGTTGGGTTAGATTGTGCAATGCTCGAAATAAATCCTTTGTTTAAAACCAGTGATGAAAAAATTATTGCTGTTGATTGTAAAATGACGCTGGATGATAATGCAATGATGCGCCATCCCGAGTTAGAAGCTTTGCGTGATACCACTGAAGAAGATCCTACTGAAGTGGAGGCCGCTAAACATAACCTGAATTTTGTTAAACTGGATGGCAATGTAGGTTGTATGGTTAATGGTGCCGGGTTAGCAATGGCTACTATGGATATGATTAAATTAAGCGGTGGAGAACCTGCAAATTTTTTAGACGTAGGTGGCTCTGCGAATGCTCAAACGGTGGAAGCAGGATTTCGTATTATATTAAAAGATCCCAAAGTAAAAGCGATTCTCATAAATATTTTCGGTGGAATTGTACGCTGCGATCGGGTTGCACAGGGAGTAATTGATGCTTATAAAACGATTGGAAATATTCCAGTTCCTATTATTGTTCGCCTCCAGGGAACCAATGCCGAAGAAGCAAAAAAATTAATTGAAGAAAGTGGACTAAAAGTTCAGTCGGCAATTTTATTGAGTGAAGCTGCGGCTTTGGTTAATAAGGCGGTGGCATAGCTTTAATAGAAAGGAGTTTGAAAGAGAAAGGAGGAAGTGGCAAAGAGATCAAAAGAGAAAGGAGTATAAAAGAGAGCCCCGGCACTTGTAACTATCCAACTCATTTGATCTCTTTTCTCCTTTGTGTCTCCTAGCTTTACTGGCAAAGAGTTTAAAGAGAAAGGAGGAAGTAGCAAAGAGATCAAAAGAGAAAGGAGTATAAAAGAGAGCCCCGGCACTTGTAACTATTCAACTCATTTGATCTCTTTTCTCCTTTGTCTCTTAGCTTTACTGGCAAAGAGTTTAAAGAGAAAGGATGAAGTGGCAAAGAGATCAAAAGAGAAAGGGGGAAGTGGCAA
>JBJXDV010000200.1:0-19598 GCA_046153465.1 Chitinophagaceae bacterium | reverse complement strand
TTCAAATAACATTAATCGTCCAATAATATGATTGCTATTCCAACTATGTTGTGGCATGGCTCTTTCATAATTTCCAGTAATTGTTTGTTTGCGCGTCAACCCATAATGCTCGATATAATTCACTGTTTCGAGCAAAAGAATCCCAATTAATGCAGCTACCAAATAATAAGCCAAAATTTGTGAGCCAAATAAAAATCCAATGGCCGCAACAAAGATCAATTGAATAAAATGTATCCGAATCATTTCATTCCGCAAGCCGATTACGGCATTATTATTTTTCCTGCATTCCTCATTTGCAATTTTCCATGCACTAACATAACTATAAATAATAGTGCGTGGCCAGAAAAAATAGATAGGCTCGCCATAACGGGCACTGCTAGGGTCATCCGGAGTAGCAACATGTTTATGATGCCCTTTATTGTGTTCGATAAAAAAATGCATATACAATGATGTCATTAACGAAATCTTTGCTAACCATTGTTCTGTTTTATTCACCCGGTGACCAAGTTCATGGCCTACATTTATACCAAAAGTTCCGCACAATAAACCCATCGACCCAATTCGTCCGATCTTATCGATTATTGATAGTGAATCATCCTGCATGGAATACAAAAAATAGTACAGTGTTGGGAGTTGAAGTAATACAATTAAGTAAAGAATATAATCATAGGTTTTGTCTTTTTTTGCAATTTCCTCTTCAGCAGTTTGAAGATTCCGCTCATTGGGTTTTAAGAAAAGTTCCACAAGGGGAATGATTATCCATGCATAAATTAAAGGGAAAAAAGTATAGATACCAACCCTGGAAAATGAAACCGCTGCCCCTACATATACAATTAAAGGAGACAGGTATTTAAAACTGCTTATTCCCATAGATTAAAGGTATTTTTAAATATAGGCATTTATAGTTTATGATTAAGTTACTGTTAATATTCCAATGACTGCTTAGAATATTTACGGGTAAATTCGTTCAGCATGAAATTTGCCATTAAACTATTTGATTAATAATTAGTCGTACTAAAAATTGAAGAAATGGGGGAAAGTAATCAGCTAAAGAACCAACATCTTTTATGGCGTGCAGGTTTTGGCCCAATGGCAGAAGACTTTTTACAAGTAGTTACTGCTACTTCAAGTTCTTATGTAGCGGCACTTTTCAAAGCCTCTTCAAAAATACCCGCTTCTATTGATGTAGCCGATAACTCAATTAAAGGTTTGGTTATGGGAATTGAAGAAGTGGGCATGCAACAAAAACAACAGCTTTCACCTGAAGAAAGGAAAAAAATAAGGGAACAATCGAGAGATGATATCAAGAGTCTCAACCTTGCCTGGCTCCATGAAATGGTAAATAGCCCACAGCAATTAAGAGAAAAAGTAGCTTTATTCTGGCATGGGCATTTTGCCAGCCGCAACCTTAATATTTTATATCAACAACAATTGCTGGATATTATCCGTAAGCACGCATTGGGTAATTTTGGAGAATTGCTTACCGAAGTAAGTAAAAGCGCTGCGATGATTAATTTCCTGAACAATAATCAAAATAAGAAAAATCATCCCAATGAAAATTTTGCAAGAGAGGTAATGGAACTATTTACGTTGGGCCGCGGAAATTACTCCGAAAATGATATCAAAGAGGCGGCCCGAGCTTTTACGGGTTGGGGTGCTACAATAGGTGGTGAGTTCGTTTTTCGAAAACAACAGCACGATGGAGGTAATAAAACTGTTTTAGGTAAAAGTGGAAATTTGCAGGGAGAGGACGTGCTCCAAATTTTATTAGAACAAAAACAAACAGCCATTTTCATAACACGAAAAGTATATAAATTTTTTGTAAATGAGCAGGTAGATGATGAAAGGGTTAGCCGGTTGTCGGAGCGATTTTTTCAAAATAACTATGATATCGCAGCGCTTTTTAAAGATATATTTAATAGCGATTGGTTTTATGATTCAAAGAATATAGGTTCAAAAATTAAATCGCCCGTAGAACTTATTGTTGGCATACAGCGGGTAATACCAATGCAACTGGAAAATCCGGAAGCACAATTATTATTACAACGTTTATTGGGTCAATTATTATTCTACCCTCCTAACGTGGCCGGATGGCCCGGGGGTAAAAACTGGATCGATAGTTCTTCGTTAATGTTACGGATGCGTATTCCCAATTTAATATATAGCGATGATGAATTCACTATAAAACCAAAGGATGATGACGATCAAATGATGGGCATGCAGGAGAAAAAGAAAATTGCCAAAAATAAACAAGGCTTAAAACTTATTACGGCGAAAATTGAGTGGGAACTATACTTAAAGAAATATGATGGGGTGCCTCGTGAAAAATTATTGCAAACAATAGCGAGTAAAATATTACAAACAAAAGTTGGTGTGCAGGAATCGACACTGAATAGATTTTTGGATGCCAGCAACCGGGAAAGTTTTATAAAAACAGCTACCATACAACTAATGAGTACACCCGAATATCAACTATGTTAAAAGGAAAACATGTTAATTAAAAGAAGAAATTTTTTACAAATCGGTTCACTTGCTACAACAACGCTGTTACTACCAAAGTTTTTGAAAGCATTTGAACAGCCTGCTTGGGTTCCGCCAGGCAATCGGGTGCTCGTAGTATTACAGCTTAGTGGTGGAAATGATGGATTGAATACGGTAATCCCTATTCGAAATGATATCTATTATAAGTTACGCCCTAAATTAGGAATAACAAAAGATAAAGCCTTGCGGCTTACTGATGAAACCGGATTAAATGCCGCGCTTTCGGAATTGAAGGGATTGTATGAGGAAGGCAACTTAAGTATATTAAATAATGTGGGGTATCCAAATCCCGACAGATCACATTTTAGAAGTATGGATATTTGGCAAAGTGCCAGTAACAGTAACGAATATTTAAATACAGGTTGGTTAGGTCGTTACTTAGATGCGCAATGCCAGGGTTGTGAAAAACCTACTCAAGCCCTGGAAATTGACGATATTTTAAGCATGGCGTTAAAAGGAGAACAGGCGAAAGCAATTGCCATGAAAGACCCGAAAAGGCTTTTCAATACAGCTAATGAACAATTCTTCAAGGATATCATTGCCAGTCATAAAGATGAAGCGGGTGAACAACCAATTGATTATTTATATAAAACAATGGCAGAAACATTAAGCAGCGCTGATTATATATTTAAGCAAAGTAAATTGAAGCCTTCAAGAGCAATTTATCCATCCACCGAGTTAGGGAAAAGCTTTCAAACTATATCGTCGTTAATCCAATCAGACATTAATACTAAAGTCTATTATGTTTCTCTGGGAAGTTTTGATACCCATGTAGCACAGGAGTTTCAACAAAAAAGATTATTCACCGAGATGAATAATGCTATTGCATCTTTTGTAAAAGATTTAAAAGCGGCTAATCGGTTTAATGACGTATTACTTACAACCTTTTCTGAATTTGGCCGAAGGGTTGCCCAAAATGCAAGTGGAGGCACCGATCATGGCACTGCCAATAATATGTTTTTTATTGGGGGTGGGCTAAAACAAAAAGGAGTATTGAATGCAATGCCTGATTTAAGTAATTTAAACGAAGGCGACATAAAACATTCCGTAGATTTTAAAGATGTATATGCAACGATTCTTAAAAATTGGTTGGGCGCTGATGATAAAAAAATCCTGAATAAGTCTTCCACCTACTTGTCTTTTATATAATAGATCTTGAATCTGTGCTTACCCTAACCCTACTCGAAAGAGTGGGGTTTTTCTTATCGTTAACCCTGCGCTCTATTGTTAAGAATCAACCAAGGGCGATAAACACAACAGACGATTAACGGATTAATAAAAAAGTTCCTCTTAAGGACTGAACGCTATCATTAAAGTCTTTTCCACTTACTAACCAAACATAGGTTCCGGTGGGCTGTAGTTTTCCACTTAACGTTCCATCCCATCCAGGATACGCATTTTTCGCAGAAAATACAAGTTGCCCATACCTGTTATATACCCGGAAGTAAAAAATCTCCTTCATTCCAATAGGAATAAAACGAAATCGATCGTTATGACCATCGTTGTTCGGTGTAAATGCATTGGGTACATAAAATGAAGGGCCTTTTACTACTTTTATTAGAATAGTATCCGAGGTACTACATCCAAATACAGTAGAAGCAGTTAGTACATAACGTGTATCAGATTGCAAAATAGCAATTGGATTAGCAATAGTCGGATCATTTAAACCCATAAGCGGAGACCAATTATATAACTCACCTCCAGAACCCGTTAACTGCACTGGCTGATTTCCGGCAACAATGGTATCGCGTCCGGCAAATGCATTTGTACCGAAAATTGTCACAATACGTTTGATGGTATCCGATACACATCCATTACCGGTAGTGCCCGACAAGCTAACGTCATATGTTCCAACGGCAGTATAATTATACAGTACAGAAGATGTGCCAGCCGTTTTTCCATCGCCTAAAACCCAGTTCCATTGATTTATGGGCACGGTTGGCTTTAAGTTAGTGCCAAAAAAATTAACGGTTTCCTTCAGGCAAGCATCTGGAGCTGTCATATCTATGATCGGTTTTTCAAAAATGGAAAGTGTTTTGGAAACGGTGGTAGATACACAACCCTCTTTTGTTTTCACCGAAAGTTCAACAGGATGTTGCCCTAAACTTAACCCATTAATAAAATAAGAAGATGGATTTCCAATACTCACTGCCGGTCCGTTGTCAACGCGCAGTAACCAATTATTAATTGTTCCAAATTGAACAGTAGATAAATCAACAAATTTTACAGTTTGTCCTTCGCACAAAATGGAAGGATTATTTCCAAAGGATGCAATAGGCACTGAGCCAACAATGACCTGCCTTTTAAATGTATCTGAAATACATCCGTTGTTACCAAGTATGTTCAATTTTACATTATAAATACCAGGAGATGGGAACACATGTGGTTTGGGTGATTTTACTGTATCAGTTGTTCCATCGCCAAAATCCCAGAACCATTTTACAATACTTCCAAAAGAAACAGAGCTGTCAATAAAGTTAATCGGTACGGGATAACAGGTAACTGTACCTGCAGCAAAGTTGGCTATTGCCGGATTTAAAGAGGTACAAAACCTTTGACGATTTTTCGCTCCACCGGTTGATCCAGTAAAACCCCAAAACACTTTAGGATCGCTATTAAAGACTGAATTTACCAGGTCGATAGCAACGCTCACACTATCCTTGCCATCAATATTTGCAGAAAGTCTCTTACCAACAGCATCCCAAACTATTTGCAAAACATGCCATTGGCAATCCTCAATATTAATATTAGAAGCCGGTACAGGCCCCGCAAGATTATTAATAGAGTTATGATTTAGATCGCCATTTCTATGAATAGAAAGGTGATCAAAGGAAGGATCGCTATCATTGGAATTTTGCCAGGTATCAATGGCAACACCAATCGAAGGATTTATACCCTGGTAACCAAGACCACCACCGGTAGAACCAATACTTGTACTAATTGGCTGCAGCACAAAAACGATTCCGTCGGCCCCATCTCCATCACGGCAACCAAGGTTAACATTAAATTTATAATCGAAAGATTGAGTGAGATCTATTTTATTGATGTTCCAAACGGAACCTGATTGATTCAACAAATCGGATGTTAGAGTATAGCAATTACAATTTTCCTGTATTGCATTTCCATTCAAATGGTAAGGATTAACAATCTGGCAATACAGAGAAGAAACCCGAAAGAGTAAAACAAAAAATAATAGGGTAATTTTCCAGCGGTTCATTTTTCTCAGGCGGTTACTTTAAGAAAAGTACAATAAAAAAACTGTCTGATCAATAAACCAGACAGTTTCAACTACTTTATTAACGTACTAATTTTACCAGCCCTGTTTGGCGATACCTTCTTTGATGGCGGCCAGTGCTTTTGCTTCATTCATAAGGGTAGTTAATTTATTACCCTTACCATCATGACCCTGGGCCATATAAGCTCCTCTCGCTGTTTTTGTGATCACCGCGTCCATGATCGGCACATTTTTCTCTTTAGTTTTAACGTTGTACGCAGTGAGTGTAACGTCTGCCATAAATAACTTGTTTTTGTTTAGTAAAGGCTGAAATTAAGGCTTTTTGGGGTTCCTGCCCCTAGAAAATTTACAAGAGAGTAAAAAAGTCCAGTTTCTGGTAGGTTCCAGCCTTTAGATTATCGGTTGACCTTCAAACTTATATATCTAATTTTGCATAGCGTGCATGGGTTTCTATAAATTCTCTTCTTGGCGCAACTTCATCCCCCATCAGCATACTAAATACCCTATCGGCCTCTGCGGCACTTTCAATGGTTACTCTTTTTAATGTTCTTGTGCCTGGGTTCATGGTAGTTTCCCACAATTGTTCCGCATTCATTTCACCCAATCCTTTATAGCGCTGAATATTCACACTTTCTTCTTTCCCTCCACCAATTTTTTCAACAAGGCCCTTGCGTTGTTCTTCGTTCCATGCGTATGCCTGTTCTTTACCTTTCTTTACTAAATATAATGGGGGCTGAGCTATATAAACATAACCTTGTTCCACTAATTCTTTCATATACCGGTAAATAAAAGTAAGTATAAGTGTGGCGATATGGCTACCATCCACATCCGCATCTGTCATTATTATTAATTTATGATACCGTAGCTTGGCAGTATTTAATGCCTTTGGATCTTCCGAAGTTCCAACGGTTACGCCCAGGGCAGTATACATATTCCGAATCTCTTCATTTTCATAAATCTTATGTTCCATTGCCTTTTCAACATTCAGAATTTTTCCTCTTAATGGAAGAATGGCCTGAAAACTTCTATCTCTCCCTTGTTTTGCGGTACCGCCGGCACTATCTCCCTCAACAAGGTATAGTTCACAACGGTGAGGATCACGCTCACTACAGTCGGCCAGCTTACCAGGCAATCCACCACCACTTAATACACTTTTACGCTGCACCAATTCCCTTGCTTTTTTTGCGGCTGCCCTTGCCTGCGCGGCTATTATAACTTTTTGAATAATATTTTTTGCTTCACGGGGATTTTCTTCTAAATAGGCTTCCAAAACTGCAGACACGGTTCTGTCTACTACACCCATTACTTCATTATTTCCAAGCTTCGTTTTCGTTTGGCCCTCAAATTGAGGTTCAGGAACTTTTACAGAAATAATAGAACTCAATCCTTCTCTGAAATCATCTCCTTCAATTTCTACTTTTGCTCTTTCAAACAAACCCTGTTTTTCGCCATATTGTTTAAATACTCTTGTGAGTGCTTTACGAAAGCCTGATACATGAGTTCCACCTTCGATGGTATTGATATTATTTACATAAGAATAAATATGTTCATGATAACTATCATTATAAGTTAAGGCCACTTCTACTGCAACGTTGGTGTTCTCATCCCTTCCTTCTACAAAAATTACTCGTGGTATTAATGGAGCCCTGCCGGCATTTTTATCAAGCATTTCTACAAACTCAACAATTCCTCCTTCACTATAAAAAGTTTTGGTATAAGTTTTCCCATCCTCATCCAATTCCCGAAGATCATTTAGTATAATGCGGATCCCCCGGTTCAGATAAGAAAGTTCACGAAGGCGGCTCTCTAATGTTTCTCTCTTGTATACAGTAGCAATAAAAATAGAATGGTCGGGCCAGAAATGTACATGCGTACCCGTGGTATCACTAACACCAATTTCACGAACGGGATACTGTGGTACACCAATATGATATTCTTGCTCAAATGTTTTTCCTTCTCTATTTACGGTTACGATCAACTTAGAGCTTAATGCGTTTACGCAACTAACACCAACTCCATGCAATCCACCTGATACTTTATAAGAACCTTTATCAAATTTTCCACCTGCATGCAAAACCGTCATTACCACTTCGAGAGCACTTCGTTTTTCTTTAAGATGCATTCCGGTTGGAATTCCCCGGCCATCATCAGACACACTTATCGAATTATCTTCAAAAATATTAACATTAATATTTTTACAATAACCCGCTAAGGCTTCATCAATTGAATTATCTACCACTTCATACACCAGGTGATGCAATCCCTTTTCGCCTATATCTCCAATATACATTGCTGGCCTCTTTCGAACTGCTTCCAGCCCTTCTAAAACCTGTATACTATCCGCACCATAACTATTACTGGCATTCGTTATTTTTTTCTCTTGTTCCTGTGGCATAAAAATCTTCTCCCGGAGAATGTTTTTTGGTGATTTATCTATTCTTACAAATCTAATTAAATTGCTCCTTTTGATCACTTTTAATTGCTATTTTTTGACTGTTTCTCCAGTCTTTTTTAGTTACTCCAAAAACAGTGCTTATCCCAATTTTTCCACACTGCAAAACCCTTCGCCAATTGAAAGTTTTGCATTCGTATCTTTACCAATCTATATGGCAGACACTGAAAATAAATTAATGCAGATTGCTTTTTCGTTCGAGGAAAGAGCATCAGTTGCGGCACAGGAATTGCCCATTCTTCCAATAACCATTAACCGGGAAGAAGTGAATGTAGGTGTACGGATAAAAGCATTTAAAGAAGCGGGTGAACCAGTGATAAAACCTGGTAAAGAGGTGGTGCGTACTAAATCCACGCGTGGACGAAAACCTCTTAAATCCATCGAAGACGGGGCCATCCTCATTAATATTCCTCCTGATGAACTTTTATTTCAACGTCAATATTATTCAATTGGTGAAGTCGCTATTATGTTTAGTGTCAATACTTCATTGATACGTTTTTGGTCGAATGAATTTAGTGACCTTATTCAACCAAGAAAGAATCGCAAGGGTGATCGCCATTTTCGACCCATCGATATAAAAAATATGTTTCTTATTCATGAACTGTTACGCTGCCGTAAACTTACCATCGAAGGTGCCAAAGATTTTTTAAAGAATAATAAGAAGGCGCAGGAACGTTTTGAAATGATTGAGTCTTTAAGAAAAATAAAAAATTTCTTTCTCGAAATAAAAGCCACACTTTAAAAGTTCAGGAAATGATAGGATCTTGTTCTTTCGAGGCAAGCCGAATATTCATTTTGCCCAAAAGCTGAATAATTTCCATATTTACCTGTTGGCGCAACGCATTAAAATCTGCAATTGCTACAGGTGCCGTAAAAAAATCAACGGGAATAAGGAATGCATTTTTATTAATATCTGAAAGAAAAACGGAATAATTTTCTATCAGGTTTTTCTTCTCCTTTAGAATTTCTTCAATACCCAATAATAAATTCTGCAAATCGTCTGCAGATGTTCCAGCATGTATTTCTAATTGTATTGATGCTCTGCGCTGGCTGCGAAGACTTAAATTATCCATAATGCTATCCACCATTTGTTTGTTAGGCATCGTAACATATGTTTTTTGATCGGTTCTTATTCGGGTACTGCGTAAGCCTATCTTTTCAACGGTGCCTGTTATAGTATTCACTTTTACAAGATCACCCAATGTAAAAGGTTTATCAAAGAAGATAATAAATGAAGCAATCAGGTTTTCTAAACTTTCCCGCAATGAAAGGGCAATCGCTGCACCCGCAATACTTAACCCGGTAATAATATTTCCAATATTAAGATGAAAACCAAATTTCAATACAAGCAATATTCCGTTTATTATAATAATGACTTTGAAAAAATCTTTGAAAAAAACGATGAGTTGATTGTCGCTATAATCCGATGTAAGATTTGCTTTTTGTACCAGAATTTTCGCAATAAAATCTATAATTCTCAGTAATAACCAAATAAATGAAATGATCAGGATTATGATACTTAATGTATCCAATAGGGAATGAAGGGTAATTTTATAGATATTGAAATTGGGGCTAAAACGAATTGATCCCCATTGAATTTGTGTAGTTGGAAAATTTAGTTTTTCGAGTGTAATAATTGTTATCAAAAGCAGCAGAAAAGTATTTAATGGCGCTATCACAAGATTTACAAAACTAGCTTTATCTACTCCCTTTGCAATTCTTTTGATAAGGCGGAAAAGCAGGCCGGCAATATATCTCGACAAATAGCGCTTTAGCAAAAACACAATAACAATTACACTGATTGCTACTAAATAGCTCTTAATACTATTATCCAATATTATCTGGTCAAAAAATGAATCCATAAAAGTTGATTGGTAGAAGGAAAAAGTTACCTAACATTCAAGAATTATAAAAACCTACCGTTTATAGGAGTATATCTCCAACCGATTCGATCGTAACACATATAAATTATCAGGCGTAATCTTTATTTTTAACGCACGGGCCATTCCAACGGGCACGGTATAATGTTGCAATTGAAGGGTACCTGGCTCATACCGAAAAAGTTCGCGTTCTTTTCGTCCAAACAATATATTATTAATTACCGTGAAGTCCTTCCAACCGGTAAAGGTTAACCGCTGTTTAAATGTACCATAGTAGTCAAAAATAAAAACACCTTTCAGTTCATCATATAAATAGAGATTCTTATTTTGATCGGCTATAAATTGTGGGGAAGGCATCGAATCAAACAATACCCGAAAATCAGTAAACTGATCAATAAGCAGGCCCTGGTCGTTAAGGTGTTTTAATTTTCCTTCCTGCTCATCAAAAATCCAATATCCATTGTCATAGGCCTGTGCAATAGCACTTACCTGGTACAGGCCCATTTTTCGCAAATCCAATACATCGCGCTTACTTAGAAAGCGATCCAGAATAACTACGCTGCCAAAATCTTTAAAGTATAACAATACTTTCAGGGGATTGCTTACATCAATAGAATTTATTTTTCCATACCGCCTAACATCATTGAAAATAGCTATAGAATCGCCGTTAGGTGTTAGCTTTTTTAATTGTCCCGATTGGTTGAATAAAAAAATATTGTTAAGATTATCAACAGTGAAATCTGTAAACTCTCCTTCAATAAATTTTTTAAGGGAGAACGATGAATCACCTTGTGCGTATGCCGAAAAGGATACTATTAGACTTATTATTGTTATTAATCGCTTCATAATTATTTGCGAACAATCTTATCATTCCCCTCAGGATAACGGGATTGAAGGGTTAATTGTTGCCCGTCAAAGACTGCATAGGTATAATACCCTATCCAATCTCCTAAATTGATATATCGGCTTGTATTACTCAATGAAAAATCGATGGGTAGGTGCCGATGACCAAAAACCAGGTAATCATAGTTTTTAGTTTTCAGCAGTTCTTTGCAATATTGAATAAGCCATTCATTTTCTTCTCCTAAAAAAACCCCATCATTATTTCCTGTTACGGCACGGCTGCGCCGGCTTGAGAAGTTTGCAAGGGCAACACCAACTACCGGAGGCAGTATACCAAAAAGCCATCTGCAAACAGGGTTACGAAAAATTTTCTTGAGCATTTTATAGCCATGATCGCCCGGACCTAATCCATCACCATGGCCAATAAAAAATTTCTTACCGCTTAATTCAAATTCTTTGGGTTCAAAATAAACCGGGATATTCAATTCTTTTTGAAAATAATCGGTCATCCACATATCATGGTTCCCAACAAAAAAGTAGATCGGAATATTATTATCGGTTAATTCCGCAAGTTTTCCCAACAAGCGAACGTAGCCTTTTGGAACTACCGTTCGGTACTCGTACCAAAAATCGAAAATATCTCCAACAATAAAAATAGCTGCCGCATGATTACTAATTTCATCAAGAAATGAAACAATTTTTTTTTCCCGTGCTAAACTTTCAATAGCATTAGGAGCGCCTAGATGAAAATCAGAAAGAAAGTATATTTTTTTATCTGGAGATAACTGCATCCGGTAGAACTATATTTTCGTTTTCTAAATTCCAATTAATGGTTACTGTTAGATGGCAGCTAAGACGCAACCTGTTTTTGCTCATAGAAACCCATGTTTAGGTTTTATTTTTTTGCTGTAGATAGAGTAACACATCACCGCTGCTAATTACCGGTTGACCACTGATGTCGCCATTATACCAATATATCCAAGCAGTTGAAGAAAGGTTATTACGAAAAACGGTTACGGTTTCCCGTCGGTAAAGTGGTAATTCTCCCAGCTCTGGATTTACACCTTCGTAATCGTCAATCTGTGCAATAGCCCAACTAAATTCATCTGCATTATTAAGGGTATAAAGTTCGCCAATAATAAAATCATCAGTAAACACGGGAACAGCTGCGGGGAAATCGCCCATATCATACAACTTTCCTTTTACATTTGCTGAACCCACAAGGGTAAAATACTTACTGATATATTGATAAGCCGGATGGTGAAATCCACTGCGTAAAGAGCCGTAAACAAATAATTGGTAAATTTCTGGTTCCATGTAGTTATAAAGATACGAATCAGGAAGGTATTCGAGCTTCAACTAAAAAACAATAGACTTCTTTTGGTCCATGAACGCCTGTTACCAATGTTTTTTCAATATCGGCTGTTCGGCTGGGGCCACTTGCAAAACTAATTAGAGAGGGGAATTTGTTTCCGTATTTATCTTTTAATTGTACTAACGCATCTTTTATATCAAATACCAATTGATTGGTATAAGCAATACAAATGTGAATAGGAGCATATACACTGGTTGTTCTCCCACTTTTACTGGCCGAACTCAACACTATACTACCTGTTCGGGCCACTAATAATTCGCATCCGGTAATGGCAGCATCGCAGGAAGCAAGGTTTGAATAAGAGCTATTATCAAATCCATTTTCTTTCAATGTTAACTTCCACTTCTCTTCTTTACAATAAATATTCTTCCAACTCAATTTATCAGCTAACTGATTCAATTGTGATGCGAGCTCTGCTTCATTCAGGCAAAAAATAAATCGCCCTTGTAATTTGCTAAACTGTTCGGCAAATTCAAGTTCCAATTCCTGCTTTGAAGGTTGAAAGAGTACAACATGACTTTCACTTTGGGGAAATGGCAAAGGCGTTGAATGACTCAACGCCTGCCTGATTTTTTTTAAGATAGTTTCTTTAGAAGTTGTAGTACTAATTGCCACAATTAAAAAGAAGATTAAGATTAGGAATTATTTTCTCCATTATTATTTGTTTCACCATCAAGGATAGACAAGACCGGAGTTGTTTCCAAAGGCTTTATTTCTTCTTCAACAACCTTTAATAATTTCTTTTCCTCGAAAGGGCGCTTGCCAATTAAAACTTCGACATCACTTTGAAACAACACTTCCTTTTCCAACAAAGCCTCTGCTAGTTTTTCTACCTGCTGCCTTTTATCTAATAACAATGCTTTTGTTTTCTCGTATGCTTTGTCAATTAGTTTCCTTACTTCCTCATCAATCATCCTCGACGTTTCTTCAGAGTAAGGTTTGGTAAATGAATTTTCAGCCGCGGGGTCATAAAAACTTACGTTTCCCACTTTATCATTCATTCCATATACCGTAATCATTGAATAGGCAATTCGGGTAATTTGCTGAAGGTCGTTTTGTGCACCAGTAGAAATTTTGTGAAAGAAAATATCTTCGCTGGCACGACCGCCCAGGGTCATACAAATCTGTTCTATTAGCTGATCTGTATTATAGAGGTATTGTTCTTTCGGCGTATACTGAGCATAGCCCAATGCTGCTGTTCCCCTCGGAACAATGGTAACTTTTAATAACGGATAGGCATGTTCTAAATACCAGCCACAAATTGCGTGGCCCGCTTCATGATAAGCAATGATTCTTTTTTCTTCTGGAGAAATAATTTTATTCTTTTTTTCTAAGCCACCTATTACTCTATCAACGGCATCCTGAAAATCCTCCATATCCACAGCTTCTTTTCCCTTACGTGCAGCTATCAACGCAGCTTCATTACAAATATTAGCAATATCTGCTCCGGCGAAACCAGGAGTTTGCTCAGCCAATTTATGAATATCCAGTTTTTGAGAAATTTTTATTGGCTTCAGGTGTACTTTAAAAATGGCTTCCCTGCCCACTAAATCTGGTTTATCAATAGATATCTGCCGATCGAAACGACCAGGACGCAATAACGCCGAATCCAACACATCAGGTCTGTTGGTCGCTGCTATCACTATAATCCCGCTTTCGCCACTGAATCCATCCATCTCCACCAATAATTGATTAAGTGTACTTTCTCTTTCATCATTGCTCATTACGGCATTCTTACCTCGTGCACGACCAATCGCATCAATTTCATCAATGAATATGATACAAGGAGATTTTTCTCTTGCCTGTTTAAACAAATCTCGCACACGACTTGCACCTACACCTACAAACATTTCAACAAAATCGCTTCCACTCAAACTAAAAAACGGCACTTGTGCTTCTCCAGCCATCGCCTTTGCCAATAAGGTTTTTCCAGTTCCCGGAGGACCAATCAACAAGGCTCCTTTAGGAATTTTTCCACCCAAAGAAGTATATTTTTTAGGGCTCTTTAAAAAGTCAACGATTTCCATCACTTCCACTTTGGCTTCATCCAGGCCTGCTACATCTGCGAAAGTGATATTTACTTTAGTTCCTTTGTCAAATAAAGTAGCACGGGATTTTCCGATATTAAAAATTCCACCCGGACCAGAGCCGCCTCCTGCCCCACCGCCCATTTTGCGCATAAGCATTATCCAGATAAGTACAATAACTAACAGGGGTAGTATAAAACTTATGAACGTATTGAACCAGGCGCCTTCTTCATCAATCTTATTATCAATTTGATCGATGCCCGAATGCTTACTGAAATACTCGTTCAGTTCCTTGTCGAATTCTTCAGCCTTCACAATTTTAAATTCAAACTGTGGGCCCTTTGAATCTTTCAAAGCAGACCATGACTTAGGGAATTTTTCTCTATAAAAAGCTTTGGAGAGGCTATCCTTCTTAATAAAAATTCTAACAACATTTTTATTAGTAATGGTAGTAGTTTTTTCAACATCTCCATTCGCAAGCATATTGTTAAAAAACTCCAGCTTAGTTGTTTGGGCAGCCTCCGGGTTAAAATTTCCACCGAAAATCTGGAAGCCTACAAGTGCTGCAAAAATAATTGCCCACACCCAATAGATATTAAACTTTGGTGTTTTGCGTGGGTTAATATTGTCGTCCTTTTGCCTGTTGCGTATGGGATTGCGATTGTTTTGTCGTTGCTCGTCCTGTGACATATATACTTCGTCTCCTTGTTTACTTATTAATGATTAGGAATATAAAACATAAAACTATTATTAAAACGAAAAAGTACCATTAAAGTTCTTCTTTTGCTCCATCGCTCCACATTTCTTCCAATTTATAAAACTTTCTTGTTTCTGAATGCATCACATGTACTACAACATTTATATAATCTATTAGTACCCATTGAGCCGACTGCTTACCTTCATGGCGGTAAGGTATTTCATCCAAACTATCTTTAAGGTACTCCTCAACAAAATCGGCAATAGCTCTAACCTGTACCTGGCTACCAGCTTCACAAATAATAAAAAAATCGGTTACTGCTTCTGGGATCCGTCGCAGATCAAGAGAAATGATATTGTCGCCTTTCTTTTCATGAATGGCATGAACAATAGCTTTAATGATCTTTGAATTTTTGGTTAACCGGGTAACACCAATGCGTTTTCGGCGAACAGCTAACTTAGAAAGTTGTTCCAATAATCAAACTGTTTAAAATGATCAATGAGTTATTGAGTATTGTTTAAGGGAGGTGGATCGTTTTGATAAGTCCATTTTGTGGTTAATAGAAATATATTTACACCACTATTCAATAGTAAACCCATGTTCTTAACAATTACTTCTTTATAAACGTTTACTTCAAATAACTATTTTCGCACTGATCAAAAATAGTACATTGTTGCCAAACACACCTTCCTTTCCTCCTATTGGCGAACCATTTAATATATTGCCAACAGTTGACAGTACCAACAACTATGCCATGGCACTGGCTCGCAGAGGATTGGCCACACATGGCAGTGTGTATTTTGCAAGGGAACAAACCCGGGGAAGAGGACAGCGCGAAAAAAAATGGCTTTCGAAAAACAATCAGGATATTATACTTAGTGCGGTGCTGCAACAGACGGGCTTTTCATTAAATTCTTCTTTTCTTTTATCGGCATCTATGGCCTTGGCCTGTTTCGACTTTTTTAAAAAATATGCAGGTGCAGAATATACACGAATTAAATGGCCGAACGATATATACTGGCAGGACAGAAAGGCAGGAGGTATATTAATTGAGACGATTGGCCTGCAACAGCGGGTTAGAGGAGAAGACTTTAGTAATTCGGAAGAAATGGAAGCGTTCATTCCAGCAACCAATAATTCTTCAAAATATTATCCTAACCGTTGGGCAATTGTAGGTATTGGAATAAACATTAATCAAACAATTTTCGAAAAAGATCTGGCAAATCCTGTGTCTTTAAAACAAATAACTGGTACTAGTTGGAATATTATTGAACTGGCTCGGGAACTTTGTCGGCTTATGACAAAAAGATTTACATCAATGCATGCTAATACTCCAATGGAAATTCTCAAGGAATACAATGCGGCACTTTACAAATTGAATCAACAGGTTAAATTAAAAAAAGAAACCGCCATTTTTAATACAACTATTACCGGAGTTTCGATAGAGGGCAACTTACTAACGAAGGATAGTTTAAGTAGAACTTATGCTTTTGGAGAGGTAGAATGGGTGTTATAAAAGGATCTATCGGTAGATAAACTAATGAATACGGGTAATTTTTCTGACGCTCAACTTTTACTTAATGGTGCTTTTTCAGAATTCTTTCGCAAGGAAAATACCCGTGAAAGATTAAATCCAAAACGAATATCTCCTTTCCAAAAGCTACCTCTGGTATTCGTGATAAACTCTTTTTCATTCATACCGGTTGCATTTGAAAAGTGTAACTGAAATACGTGCCCCCCCGTTTCAATATCAAAACCCAGCGATAATGGGTTATAGGTACCAGATTGTTTGCCAGAAAGCACGGGATGGTAATCTATAACAAAGGCCACACGTTTTGATATTTTGATACGACTGCCAATTCCCAATGCCCATGTATCGTTACTATTCTTTATAGAATCTATCAGGTTACGATGAACATATACCGGAGCCAGTTGCAACGTAAAAAAATCACTGAATTTGCGACCAAAAATAATTTCATGATAATAACCAACGCGTGATGAAAAAATATTTTTTCGAAGAGGATCTGCCCACTTGGTTGTATAAACAGAGATACCACTTACCCATACTATAGAAACCGGAGAACTACCCGGTCCTTCCGACTGCCTCAGTACACGATATTTGATAAATCCATCCAGTTCTTTTTTATTCGTGCTTCTTCCAATGCCGAGTGAAAAATTATTGCTAAGTCCATAATCTAATCCCATACGCATACTGGCCTCATCTAAACCAAATAAATTACCAACCCCTTCATTTACGTATCCAAATCGATGTAGAATACGTACATCCAATACTCCTTTACCAATAAATTCTATTGAATGCCCATTAATTACTCTTGAAGATTTAAATGCATTGGTAATGTATTGTTTTACGGGCTTATCCTGGATCATCGAGGCGATAAGATCGGTGGTATCATATTTCGCATATACAGGAATGGTACCAAGAAGTGTAATAACTGTAATAATAAGAAATGACTTTTGCATACTAATTTCGTTTGTTTTGGTTGCTTTAGCTTTTCAGAATATCCAGCGGACAAGAAGTAGAAATTTTTACACTATTCGATACTTTATCTTTTACAAGTGAGGGGATCTCTATTTTATAATCGGAAAGCAGAATATTAAAATCTGCATTAATAGTGATTTTTCCACCGGTAATTAAAACAGTTCCTTTTGTTTCTATTTCTTTTGTTTCCCCATGAATAGAAAGGCGGCCTTTTACATTTGCTATATAGGATCCCTCCTTCCCATAATTAATAGTGGGGTTATTCAAAACCTGTCCTTTGAATTCAGCTTTCGGAAATTTATTACTTTCTACATAGTTCTCATTAAAATGCTCTTGCATTAGTGCTTTTTTAAATTCAAACCCTCTCATCAAAATTGAAAACTGAACCAGTCCAGATTTTGTATCCAGCACACAGGTACCACTTTTATTAACTGCTTCTATACTTTCGAGTGGGGCTTTTGAATAAAAACGGATTACTCCACTTTTAGTAAAAAATCTCACTTGAGCATCTACGCTATAAGCGCCAAAGAAAATAACAAAAACTAAAACGATTTTTCGGTGATTCATAATAAAATTTATTTACTGGATGGGGCCTGGCTTGTTACCACACAAAAATTAAATTCAACATCTGCGCCAATTCCCATTTCATCTGCTTTATAACCGTTAAAATTTCCTTTAATGGTAGCTATCGATCCAAGCTGTAGATCATTAACGGCTGAAGTGTATAACGTATCTATTGAGCATCGAACGGAAGAAAGACTGCTGGTATCTCCCATAATTATGGTATAGTTTCCCTGTTCATTTTTAATAACTTCCTTTACCATTCCTGTTACTTCAATAATAATATTTTGTCCTGCATATTTGAGATTTGCCTGTTGTTCGTTGTCTGAAAATTCTTTTAGTAAATCCAATGCAGCTACCTTAAATAATGGCTTCAGGCTATACGAATCTGCTCGCTTCCGGTTATACTCTGTGTATACAAAAATGCCTGCAGTAAATAGAATCAACACTAGTACACCTATCCAATAGATCCGCTTCATCGTTTAATTATTAAGAGCTCCTTTTTCAACCCAACAGCGAATCAACTTTATTTGATTGGAGGTTAGCGTTGAACCTTGTGGCATTTTGCCAGCAACAACCTGATTTTTAATAGTAGTTGCTTTATTCTTTATCTGGGTATAATTGATAAACGGGCCTCCTTTATTTCCGGAAGAAGCATCGTGACAGCCGGCAACTGCGCAACTGGATTGAATAATGGGTTGTACGTCGGCACTAAAGGAAATATTAAGTGTTGAACAATCGGACGATCGAGGATAAAGTAATTCTTCCTTATTATACATACAACCGGTTAAACCTGCTGCAATAATTAAAATTCCAATTATTTTCCTTGTCATACAATGATTTAAATTTTAATTATACTTATACAACCTATCGATTTGAGTTCACTCTTTTTACGAAAAAGTGCCTTCTAAGGTTGCCATAAAAACCCCGCCCTGGAAAAGGCGGGGACCAAACCCTAAAACTAAAAATAACCTATGAGATCCGATAAACCGAACGATGTCCGGCATTATTCGTTCCTTTTATACATACGTTGTTTTAAGTATCAAAGTTTCTACCCGCTCTGCAAATTATTTTTACTTCCTGAAAGAACTATTTTAAAACTTTTGTATCCAGATTGACGGTATAAAAATAATAGTACAAAGGTTATCGATCAATCCCCGGTTTTGCTTATTGTAATCACCAAAATCGGGTACCCAAAAAGCAAATTGAAAAAAGTTGGCTCATAAAAATTTGAGTTACTTTAAAAAATTGCATCAATTGGTAATTTATTCTCTGGTACAGATTAATTGAGCGATGGATATTTGCTATCACCTGGGATGAATTTGTAAAATCATTATTGTATAAAATCATTCAAAAAGATAATACTCATTTTTTTTCGAAAAGAGATAATCCTCCAATTGAACAAAATATGAGGGCCTAAACAATTCGCTGGTGAATTGCTTTAGCCACAACTTCTGTAAGAGAGGCCACATGAAGTTTTTCGTATA
>JBJXDV010000199.1:0-2521 GCA_046153465.1 Chitinophagaceae bacterium | reverse complement strand
AGCAAAGTTGCCGCTGATGCGAAGGGCAACGTAATCATTCACCTGCCTTCTATAAAAAACACCTCCGGCAATTTTGGGGCGTTTAAGCCGGGAGTTGGGGTTTAAATCTCCAAAATAATGGGCAGTACCAATTTGAAATCCAAATTCACCTTCTTGTTTATAGCTCTCGTATTGGGCTGAAACGGAATGGTACACACAAAACAAAACAAGAGTAAGCAAATATCCTTTAAGCATCTTCATTCGTAACAATTTGTAGTTTCTCTTTTGCTATAACGCAAATATGTCATTTTTCATTTGAAGGCAGCTAAATTTAATGGTTCAATTGCGTCGGTCAAGACCCCAAGAGAGTTTGTTACGGAGAGTTTGAAGGAAATTATTTTCATTTAACCTTAGCAGATTTACGGTGAAATCTTCTTTTTTTACAGCAATCTGTATATCTTTTTTTACAATCGCCTTGCGTGCATCGAGTGTGCAGAGGAAGCTATCTGTTCTTCCTTCAATTTCAAAAGAGATGATATTATTATCTGGTATCACCAATGGCCGTACGTTCAGGTTATGAGGGGCAACCGGGGTAACCACAAAACTTCCTGAATCAGGAAAAACTACAGGCCCATTACAACTTAAAGAATACCCGGTTGAGCCAGTAGGTGTAGCCACAATCAATCCATCTGCCCAATAAGTATTTAAAAACTCTCCATTTAAATAGGCATGAATTTTTATCATGGAAGAAGTATCTAACTTATGAATCGCAAATTCATTCAACCCGTAAGGGGTTTCACCAAAGAGCTCCGTATTACTGTCGAGGTGAACAAGAGTACGTTCATCTTTAACAAATGTGTGGTTGACAAGTGAGGTAACTGCTGTTTCCAATTCTTCCCGGCCAATACTTGCCAGAAAGCCGAGCCTGCCGAAATTAATTCCAAGCAGGGGTATTTTTTTATTCCGCACAAAAGTTACTGTATCAAGCAGGGTTCCGTCGCCACCTAAGCTGATCATACATTCAAAGGAATCATCCAGATCAGCAGAAGAATGAAACAAAACAGGGTCAACGGGCATCTGAATTACATCTCTGATCTGATCAAAAAATTCTTTATATAATACAGGTTTAATTTTCTGCTCATGCAGTTGCAAAAGAAGCCGCTGTACGTCATCTTTTTGCTCCTGCTCAAAAACACGGCAATAAATTGCCACGCTCATCTCTTTTTTATTTTCTGGCATTGTTGAAGAAGCTGATAAAAAGTTAGAAGTCCTTTCGAACGTGTAAAAATAATCCCTTTTCACCCAAATGGTTGAAGGAATAATCAATGCGGGCAGTAAAATCATAATAGCTGAGTATATCCAGACCGGCACCGTAAGTGTAAAGGAGTGTATTGTTTAAAACTCCCGTTACAAAGTATGGGTTATAAACACCCCCGATATTACCGTATACTTTAGCTAATACCCGAAACGGAATCTTTTTATATTTCTCATTTTTGATAATAAAAGTAGGAACGTTGATTTTAAACAGTTCCTGTGCAACAGTTGTACGTAACATTCCTCCCATTACTCCGTCCACAACATAATATTCCAATCCCTGCATAAAGAAATCGCCATACCCCATTATTGGCATATTGTACGCCGGCTGCTTAAATGGGAGCTTTACCGTACCCAAACCATAAAGAGAAGCGTATGTTGTTTTACCAAGCGGAATGTATCTTCCGGCTTTACCGCTTAGTTGCCATAAGTTCATGCCCTTTGCACCTAAACCCCTTTGAAAAAAAGATCCATTAAATGCAAACCCTTTCAGCGGGTATGAAATATTGTCGAGATCATAGTATTGGTAAGTATACACAAATTCGCCAAATCGAACGCTTGCTTTATTATCAGTGAAATAAGGAAGATACCCCTTGCCTGCGTTAGCGGAAATAAGCCTGGTTATTGTATCGTTAAGCCTTTCGGTAACATAATGGAGGCGTAATGTATGCCTGTGTTGTGAACCTTTCCGGAAAGTGACTCCCGATTCAATACGAAACGTTTTACGAACCAAATCATTAATCTGGTTATTAGATACGGGGAAAAAGACCTGTTTGTTGCTATCTGTTGCATAGGATGTTTGACGGGTTCCTGTATAAAAAACACCAATCAAAAAACCGGTTTGTAATTTCTTATCTGCAAAAGGTTGTTCGTAAGACACAGAGTATTGCTTTGAATAGCCATTCACATACCGGAATCCCAATTTATCCCGTCGCCCGGAAATATTTTCCCAATTAAATTTCAGCCCATAGTTGACTCTTTCGAGACTTGCATTTTGCTCCACAATCCATTGGTTCGGATTCCGGTCAATCATTTTAAAATAAGGCAATGGGAAAAAGTACCATCGCTCTTTCAAAACAAACTCGACATCCACAAGACCGTTTTCTTTAATAATTAGCTGAGGCAATACTTCAAGGAACAATTGGGTATTGATAATATCCAATCGTGCTTTTTCAATCACGCCCATCAGCTCTTTTGCTGAAAGAAACGTACCTTTCTTAAAAGCAAT
>JBJXDV010000198.1:0-9662 GCA_046153465.1 Chitinophagaceae bacterium | reverse complement strand
ATAAAAGATTATCGCTTCTTCTGATGAAAAGAGCGGCGATTGCCTTGTCCGCCACCTCCTCCACTTCGGGTTCGTGGTTGGTAGTTTGGTACCGGGCCCAACGATTCCGGAACAACTCCTTTTTCTACCGCCTTTCCAAGTAATTGTTCAATTACAGCAAATTTATTTTGTTCCTTTTCACCTACAAAAGTAAAAGCAACACCATCTGCCTCCGCTCTTGCCGTGCGGCCTATACGATGTACATAATCTTCACCATCATTTGGTACATCATAATTTATTACCAGGTCAATAGTGTCTACATCAATTCCCCGACTAAGGATATCCGTTGCAATTAATACGGGAACCCTTCCACTTATAAATCCATTCATCACTTCTTCTCTTTTGGATTGTTCCAGATCGCTATGCATTTCAGCAACTTCAAATTTACTTTGAAGTAAGATGCGGGTAAGGTCCTTTACATTTTGTTTACGGCTGCAAAAAATTAAGGCGCTTTTATAAGGGGTTGTTTTAAGTACCTCCTTAACTAAGGATAGTTTTTGAGCATCATAAACAATAAAAGCTTTTTGAACAATTTTTTCGGGTGGTTTGGAAATTGCAATATTAAACTCAAGTGGATTTTGTAAAATTCGCCTTGCCATTTGCCTTATTTTATCAGGCATCGTAGCCGAAAATAATAAGGTTTGCCGTTTTGCCGGAAGCTCTTGAATAATACGGTTAATATCATCCTGGAAACCCATATCAAGCATTCGATCGGCTTCATCCAATACAAGAAATTGTAACCCTTTCATATTTGAATAGCCCATATTGATATGGGCAATCATACGGCCAGGTGTACATACAATAATATCGGCACCCATCTGCAATGCCTTCTTTTCAGCAACAAAATTTTGGCCATCATTTCCTCCATAAATAGCAATAGAACTCAAATTGGTAAAATAAGAAAGTCCTTCAAGATGTTGAGAAATTTGAATCGCTAATTCACGCGTGGGTACAATAATTAATGCCCCTACTTTTCCATCAGATTGATGCTTGAGTAATTGATGCATCATGGGCAATAAAAAAGCTGCCGTTTTACCAGTACCCGTTTGAGCAGAAGCGATAATATCTTTTCCCGCCATCACCGCTGGAATAACAAGCTCTTGAACGGGAGTAGCTGTTTCGTACCCGGAAGCTTCAATACCTTCAAGCAATCCGGGATTAAAATCAAATTCTGTAAAGCGCAATAGTTATGATTTAGGTGAGAATTGCAGTTGATTTAAGCAATCCTCTTTTTCAAAAGCATTAAAGATAACTAAAAAGGTTGAGTGGGGCTATTCTGTTAAAGTCGATCAGCTATTTTTAATTCCCTCATCATTCATTTGACCATACTCACTTATTAATTCAGCTACCAGTGCTGTCCACCCGGTTTGATGACTTGCACCCAATCCGGTTCCATTATCTCCATGAAAATATTCATAAAACAAAACAAGGTGCTCATTGCCTGGTTGCTTATAAAACCAATTGTATTTTCCATAGCAGCGGCGATTGCCTTCTGTATCTTTTTCAAATAAACTAATTACTCTTTTAGTTAGTACATGGGCAACTTGTGTCAAATTTATTTTATTACCTGAGCCTTTTGGATATTCAACCAACAGATGATCACCATAATATTCGCCATACTTACGAATAGATTGAATAATAAGAAAGTTGATGGGCATCCATACCGGCCCTCTCCAATTGCTGTTACCACCAAACATATCTGAGGTAGAATCACCGGGATCGTACCGAATGGTATACGGGTGACCATCTAGTGTAACCGAATAAGGGTTATTTTCATGGTATTTTGATAATGCCCTGATACCACCTTCCGATAAAAATCCGTCTTCATCTAAAATCCGTTCCAGCAAATACTCGAGGCGTTCTTTGGGAACCAGGGATAAAAGCAACTGCTCCCCGTCTTCTCTTTCTTCTGTCGGCCAAAATTTCTTATTCTTTAACCGATAGCTTTCAAACCATTTGATGCGTTTTTTAAAATCTTCCAGTTTATCAAGCGCGGCTTTATCAATCGTAGATACTGCAAACAAAGGTGTCAATCCAACGATTGATTGTATACGCAAGGGAACCGGATCTGCCCCAGCTACGCACAATACATCATAAAAAAATTTATCTTCTTCATTCCACAAATGATGCTCATTGAGTGCCTCTGCAATTAACACAAAATGTTCAAAAAATTTGGTAGCGGTATCTTCAAATGCTGCATCCTGTAAGGCAATTTCAATGGCCATATCCATCATATCTAACGCATAGGTACCCATCCAACTCGTGCCATCGGCCTGTTCCAATTGTATTTCGCCCGAATAATGAAAGCTCCTATTAAACACACCAATGTTATCCAATCCCAAAAATCCTCCTTCAAAAATGCTATCCCCTTTAACATCTTTTCGGTTAATCCACCAGGTGAAGTTTATTAGTAATTTTTGAAATACTTTTTTAAGAAACACAATATCTCCCTTACCTGTATTCTTTTTTTCGATATAATAAACCTGCAGAGCGGCCCATGCCTGAACGGGCGGGTTAACATCACCAAAATTCCATTCATAGGAAGGCAATTGTCCATCAGGTTTCATATACCATTCCCGCATAATCAACAATAGCTGATGTTTTGCAAAAGTGGGATCAGCCACAGCCATAGATATACATTGAAAGGCAAGATCCCATGCAGCATACCAGGGATATTCCCATTTATCGGGCATCGAAATAATATCCTGATTTTTTAAATGCTTCCAGTCGCTGTTACGGCCGGTCATTTTACCATTGCTTACCGGCGTAATTCCATCACTGGTACTTAACCAACGTTCAACATCAAAATGGTAATACTGTTTGCTCCACAATAACCCCGCCAATGCCTGGCGTTGAATCATAGCCCTATCAGCATTCATTCCTTTTGGAAGAATAGCCGCATAATAATCATCTGCTTCCTGTTTGCGAATGATGAATACATCTTTAAATCCCCTTGCAAAAGCATTATCCATTAACTGATTGCTTAGCCGGCAATAGATTGTTTTTGTTTCGCCGCCAGCAATTTTCAATTTATATACGGGCGAAAACTTTGTACCTTTTTTTCTTTTTCGAAGCAATTCTGTATTCTCATTATTAATTACTGCATGATGAAACGCATCCTTAACAAAAATAGTTTCATTCGGAATTCCCATTACCACTTCGGTATTGGTTTCATTATCCGTAAACAGCGTATCATCTGCCTGTTGAAAATAAAAATAATAATTACCGATTGTTTCATGAGATGCCTTTACAGAAGTTTTACTTAAAAATGAAATGGAAGGCTTTTCAATCATTTGTTTGTTCGACCAGCGGTTGTAAAACCATAAGGTTGGAAGTACCTGAATTTCGGCAGTCGAATCATAACGGTTCTTAATATCTATTTTTATAAAAATATCGTCTTCGCTTTGTTTGGCATAGGTTATCTGTACATCAAAATAACGGTTATCATCAAATGCACCGGTATCCAGGATTTCATATTCGGTATCCAGATGCCCGCGGCTTCGGTTCTCATCGCGTAATTGTTTATATGGAAATTCCTGCTGAGGATATTTGTACAAATATTCCATATAATGATGCGTGGGAATATTATCAAGATAATAATACAATTCCTTTACATCTTCTCCATGATTGCCTTCGCTGTTACCCAATCCAAACAAACGCTCTTTCAAAATAGGATCCTTTCCATTCCAAAGTGCAATTGAAAAACAAAGGTTTTGTAAATAATCGGATATGCCCGCTAATCCATCTTCACCCCAACGGTATACTCTGCAATGAGAATGATCAAAGGGAAAATAATGCCACGCATCTCCATAAGGACTATAATCTTCCCGTACTGTTCCCCATTGCCGCTCGCTGAGATAAGGCCCCCATTGTACAAGTGGAATTGTTTTCAAAGCATTTACTGCCAGGCGTTGGTGTTCTGCTGTCATCTAAAAAATTTAATCTGAAAAATGGCTGGCAAATCGGTATTCTAATAAATAATAGATACTATATCAAAGGGTAAAATTAATACATTACAGGGATATAGATGAATAACAATCATTTGTATAATGAACTTCAAAGGCTACTCGTTTGTATGTTATTTGGTGTGCCCTCACAATATTGTTGAATTTTTTTCTTAGCGAACTATATAGTAAGATTGTATTCCTTTTCAAACCAAGATGATCATGAGAAAATTGTATATAAGTCTTTTGCTGATTATTATAGGCAGTAACCTCGCCGCACAAATTGATACAACCGTTACCCGGTTAAAAAAAGAATTAAGCGTTGCTTCAACGGTTGAAAAGAAACTATCGTTACTTCAAGAAATCATCGAAAATGAAGTACTCATCAATGAAAAGGAGGCAGAACAATATATTAATGAAGCCATCTTTCTTGCAGAAGAAACCCGCGATCGAAAGAAAATGGCGGGTATTCGAATAGCCATCGCAAGGGCCTATTTAAACCAAACCGGTATTCAATCCCTTCTTGATAAATCTGAAAAATATACAAATGAAGCATTAAAGATTACGAAAGCAGGGCCCGGTTTAGAAAGAGAAAATATTATTGCGATGCTAACGATGGTTAGAATTCACCGAAACAGCGGCCGAAGTGAAAAAGCACTGGAAACAAATAATACGGCCATTGCCTTAGCAAATGATTTTGGAGACGATTCGTTAAGGGTCATTGGTTATGTAGCGATGGGTAGAAATTATTTGTTAAGGGATGAAAAGCTCAATTGTTTTAAAAATCTATTGTCTGCCTTTAACATTGCCGATCAAACCAGGCATAAAGACAAAGACTGGTTATTGGTTAATTGCTATAGAAACCTGGCAGAGTTTTTTTCATCAATTAACAATTATGAAAAATCAATTGACTATTACAGTAAAATAATTGAATACGACAGGAAGCAAAAGAATATGGTTGATCTCATGAACAATACCCGCATCATGGGAGGGATTTACCAAAGCGATGAAAAATTTGACATTGCCAGTAATTATTATGAACGTTCTATGAAAATGGCCGATAGCCTGAAGAGTTTCTCCGGTAAAGCGAATGCAAGCCTCAGTATATTGAATAATTTTTTTGGTAGACATGAGCCACAGAAAGGGCTCAACTATTTACGAAGCCATCCTGAAGTAACTGATTTTCTGATCAGATTAAATCTGGGCAGTGCGTTAGACAAAGGAATGGGAAGTATATTTCTTGAAATGAATCAGTATGACTCTGCGAATTATTATTATTCAAAAGCCTTACCAGCATTTGAAAAAGAAACGAATATTTATTCAAAAGCACAATTTTTTATTGAATATGGATATGCCCTGAGAAAAATGGGCCGTCAAAAAGAAGCAATCAGTTACTTGCAAAGAGCAAAAGAATTATGTGAAAAAGCCAATAATCTGGAAGGATCAAAATCAGCCGTATCCTTTCTCGATAGTTGTTATAGGGAAACCGGAGATTTTAAAAATGCATTATTCTATTCAAGTATCTATACAAAATTAAAAGATACGCTGGAAGTATTAAGTAAGGAAAAAGATATTATCTCCATGGAAATTGAGGCGGAGAGTAAACGAAAAGAGCGTAAAGCAAAAGAAGATGAAGAAATCTTACAGCGGCAACATAACATTCAATATACCGCCATTGTTATGGGAATATTGATGCTCTTTATTCTATTGGTTTCTTTTGGCTTTTTACGCGTGCCTATCGGCTGGATAAAAGCGTTAGGGTTTATTTCCTTTATTTTCTTTTTCGAGTTTATTATTCTAATAGCTGATCAGCAGATTCATCATCTCACCCATGGCGAACCCTGGAAAGTACTCGGTATTAAAGTAGTACTGATCGCCATCTTATTACCACTTCATCATATATTGGAAAAGAAAGTGGTTGAAATTATTACTGCACAACGAATGAAACGAGTAGTGATAAAATAAGAAGATTATACTATCACAGAATCTGAAAATTGAATTATTTAAAAGTTTTTAATTTAATTACAAACATTTCAATAAGAATCAAGAGTATACCCTTCTTTTTAATTAGAAAATTTTGACTTCAAAAACTACATATTTCTCCGGTACTGTCCACCCACTTCATACAATGCATGGGTAATCTGTCCGAGAGAACAATATTTCACCGTTTCCATAAGCTCAGCAAAAATATTTTCATTGGCAACGGCAACCTGCTGTAATTTTTTGAGGGCTGTGATCGCTGCCTGTTCGTTGCATTGTTGAAAAGCCTGCAAATTTTGTATTTGCTGTTCTTTTTCTTCTGTTGTACTTCGAATTACTTCGCTTGGGATTATTGTTGGACTTCCTTTTTTATTAAGAAAAGTATTAACTCCTACTAATGGAAGTTCTCCGGTGTGCTTCAAATGTTCGTAGTGCAAACTTTCTTCCTGAATTTTATTTCGTTGATACATTCTTTCCATGGCTCCCAATACACCTCCGCGTTCAGATAAACGGTTAAACTCACTCATCACCGCTTCCTCTACCAGGTCGGTTAGCTCTTCCATTAAAAAAGATCCCTGGTTGGGGTTCTCATTCTTTGCAGTTCCTAATTCGCGGTTAATAATTAATTGTATTGCCATTGCCCTGCGCACGCTTTCTTCGGTAGGGGTGGTAATCGCTTCATCGTATGCGTTAGTATGTAATGAATTGCAGTTGTCATAGATTGCGTACAACGCCTGCAAGGTAGTTCGGATATCATTGAAATCAATTTCCTGCGCATGTAAACTTCGGCCAGATGTTTGGATATGATATTTCAATAGCTGGCTGCGCTTATTTGCTTTGTATTTATACTTCATTGCCTTTGCCCAAATACGACGAGCAACGCGTCCGATTACGCTATACTCGGGATCCATACCATTACTAAAAAAGAACGAGAGGTTTGGTGCAAAATCATCAATTTTCATTCCGCGGCTCAGATAATATTCTACATAGGTAAATCCATTCGATAAGGTAAAGGCCAATTGCGTAACTGGATTCGCTCCGGCTTCGGCTATATGATAACCACTGATGGATACACTATAAAAGTTTCGAACATTGTTTTCAATAAAATATTGTTGCACATCACCCATTAACTTCAACGCAAACTCTGTAGAAAAAATACAGGTGTTTTGTGCCTGATCCTCTTTTAGAATATCTGCCTGAACAGTACCCCTTACTTGTGAAATGGCTTCTGCTTTAATTTTATTATAGATATCTGCAGGCAATACTTCCTCTCCACTCAATCCGAGTAATTTTAGTCCTAATCCACTATTCCCTTCCGGTAATCGTTCCGCTGCGGATGAATTGTGATAAACTGGTTTGGGCGCAGATTTAAATTTCTTAGCAAATACTTCATTCACTATCGACCATTGACTATTCACTTCTAAATATTTCTCCACACGTTGATCAATAGCTGCATTCATAAAAAAGGCAAGGAGAATGGGAGCAGGACCATTGATGGTCATACTTACAGACGTTTTCGGATCGCAAAGATCGAAACCACTATATAGTTTTTTTGCATCATCTACCGTAGCAACACTTACTCCACTATTACCCACTTTACCATAAATGTCTGGCCTATGCGCGGGATCTTCTCCATACAGTGTAACGGAATCAAAGGCGGTTGATAAACGTATAGCAGGCTGTCCAATACTTACATAATGAAATCGTTTATTAGTTCGTTCCGGGCCGCCTTCCCCGGCAAACATCCGGGTAGGGTCTTCTCCCTCACGCTTTAATGGAAACACACCTGCCGTAAATGGAAAATGTCCCGGCATATTTTCCTGTGCCTGCCATTTTAAAATATCACCCCAATCTTTATACGCAGGTAATAATAATTTAGGTATGCGTGTTCCGCTCAAACTTTTGCTGAACATGGGTAGTTCAATAATTTTATCCCTTACTTTATATTCATAATGATCTGCTCCGTACACTTTCTTTTTTTCTGGCCAATTCTTGATCAGCTTTCTTGAAATAGGTGTTAGTTGCTCTTCATAAAAAAGTTTTAATTTTTCTAAGCTCGCTAAAGAGCTCACCTTTTCCCCAGCTAAAAAATCACTGCTATTGATCGCATGAATCGATCCATCGAGTTGGTATAGAGTGGATGCAATACCTGTCTGACTTATTACTAATTTATTGTAGTCATCAATACTTTCTACAATTTCGCTCAGGTACCGGATTCTTGCCGGAGGAATGATCAGTGTTTTACTCACCGTGTCTTTATGAATAATGGAACTAATAGTACCGAAGCGTACCCCCGTTTTCTTCTCAATAGCTATTAGAATTTTTTCGAACAACTCATTTACACCGGTATCATTAAACTGGGAGGCGATGGTTCCAATGATGGGTAGATCTTCGTCCTTCGCTAAAAATAATTGATGATTGCGTTTGTATTGTTTACGTACATCAGCCAGCGCATCCAGTGCGCCGGCTTTATCAAATTTATTAATCGTTATTACATCTGCATAATCGAGCATATTTATTTTCTCCAGTTGCGAAGCGGCGCCATATTCTGGCGTCATTACATATAGACTTACATCGCAATAATCTAAAATGCTCGCGTCGCTTTGTCCAACGCCGGCACTTTCCAAAATAATAAAATCGTATCCTGCTTCTTTACAAATATCAATTGCATCCTGTACAAATTCACTTAATGCTTTATCACTTTCACGGGTTGCCAAACTTCGCATATACGCACGGGGGTGGTGAATCGAATTCATCCGGATACGATCACCCAATAATGCTCCACCTGTTTTTTTCTTAGAAGGATCTACACTTATAACCGCAATCGTTTTTTCTGTAAATGCATTTAGGTAGCGACGAACAATTTCATCAGTAACACTACTTTTTCCAGCACCACCTGTACCGGTAATACCGAGTACGGGTACCTGATGGATATTTCCTAATTTCTCAGATTCATTATTTTTAATTCTTTTACTAATTCCGTTTTCAGCATTTGTAATACTCCGGGCAATTTTTCGTATGTCTTTTTTTTCTCCCAGCGGTAATTTACCATTCCATTTTTGCGAAGCCTGCCAATAATCAGACTGTTGCCAATCTCCTCCCCCACCGGGGGAGGTCGGGAGGGGGCCGCACTTCTGTATCACTTCTTCAATCATTCCTTCTAATCCCATTTTCCTACCATCGTCGGGCGAATAAATTTTTGTGATCCCATACTTATGCAACTCATCAATCTCCTGCGGTAAAATAGTGCCACCACCACCGCCAAAAAGTTTTATATGACCACAACCATTCTCTTCTAATAAATCTTTCATGTATTTAAAAAATTCTACATGGCCTCCCTGGTAACTGGTAATTGCAATGCCTTGCGCATCTTCTTCGATCGCACATTCTACAATTTCAGCAACGGAACGGTTATGGCCCAGGTGAATAATCTCAGCACCTTTACTTTGCATAATCCTTCGCATAATATTAATAGCAGCATCATGTCCATCAAACAAACTCGCAGCAGTAACTATTCTTATTTTATTGACGGGAGTATTATTCATAAAACTACATTCTAAATCTATGTAAAGTTAATAGAAAATGCTAATGCTTGTTAGCGCTGATAAACGATTGCATAAATAGGTTTTGTGTGAAGCAAAATTGGAAGTAGCTTAGACAGCAAACTAATTGTACAATGAAATTGATTCGATTTGGCCC
>JBJXDV010000197.1:0-5989 GCA_046153465.1 Chitinophagaceae bacterium | reverse complement strand
CAAAATAACTGAGAATGAGAAATTCTTTGCGTTTCTTGATATTTTTCCATTGGTAATGGGTCATGTTCTGGTGGTTCCTAAAATTGAAACGGATAAGTTTTTTGATTTGCCGGAAAATTATCTTGCGGAACTTTTACTTTTTGCTCAGCCAATTGCAAAAGCTATTGAACAATCATTTAGTTGTAATCGCTGTGGGATGGCTGTTATAGGATTAGAAGTGCCGCATGCCCACTTGCATTTAATGCCCATTAATTCAATCGATGACATTAACTTTAGCAGGGGAAAACTAACCGTTACGCCCGAAGAATTAAAAGCAGTTCAGGAAAAAATAATTTCTAATTTGTGATTTTGGTTTAATAATTAAAAGCTAAAAAGATTGAAACTCTAATAGCGGATATAGTTTTTTGATTCGCGAGTAATTTCTTCCAGTCTTTCGGTCTTCCTGTCTTTCGGTCTTCCAGTCTTTCGGTCTTCCTGTCTTTCGGTCTTTCATTCTTTCATTCTTTCAGGCTTCCTCTTTCTTAATCACTTTCCCATAACCATCAGCACCGCCATCGTTTCTATTCCCTCCCATAAAAAGCCGATGAGTACATTTTCATTTTCTGCATGTTGGTTATTATCGTAATTAACTACGGGAACACTAATTACGTTTGCTTTTAATTTCTGTTCAAAAACAATTAGGGGCAGACTTCCTCCGGCTGATGGCAAAAGGATTACCGGATAATCAATAGTAGATTGAACGGCCTTAATAATCGTTTGGGCAATCGGAAGATCCATAGGAGTGCGTTGTGCATTATATCCCGAACTCGTAGCTATTTTTATAAGCTTAGGATATTTCAACCGTTCTTCATCGGTAGGTTCGTTTGATAGTATATGATATCCTTTTGATTCAATATGTTTAATCACTTTTGTTACCTGCCTGTTTAAATCGTTGCCCAATACAAGACGAAGATCAATTGCTGCTTCGGCCTTAGCGGGTATGATATTCGCAGCCAGCTCGCCTACATTCGCGCTATGTATTCCATTTATATTTAAAGTAGGCAAATGAAGCAATTCAAGAAACGATTGGCCGTTACCTTCGGGTTCAACAATACCCAATTCTTTTTTTAATGTTTCTTCAATATTCGGAATAGCTGCGATGGCTTTTTTTTCTGAAGCAGATAAAGGCACCACATCATCATAAAACCCTTTAATAGTTACACGGTTCTTTTCATCTTTCATGCCTGCTACTAATTCAACAAGCATACGGGCAGGGTTAGGTGCCCAATTACCATAGTTACCACTGTGCAAGGGACGCTTTGGACCATAAACAGTGAGTGCCATATTTACATCTCCGCGAACGCCAAACTCTACCATCTTTTTTCCGGATACATGACGCGGGCCATCCGCAATAATCCAAACATCTGCTTTCAATTTTTCCTTATTTTTCTCAAAGATCTCATCAATATGCACTGAGCCTACTTCTTCTTCTCCTTCAAAAAAGAAGAGAATATTATTCGTTAACGCAATTTTTGATTTTAGTAAGGCTTCATAGCCATTTAATATGCACATTACACCGGCTTTATCATCGGCACTACCGCGCCCGCTTATGCGCCAATTGGGATCGAACGTAGTTGATGCTGCATTCGGTTTTACAATTTGCCCACCTCTTTCTGCAGGGGCTGTTAAAAAAACGGGTTCAAATGGTTTTAGGCCGGAGGCCCATTGTTTGGGGCTTACCGGCTGGCCGTCATAATGCGCATAAAAAGCAATGGTGTGGATGGCACCCGGCACCATTATTTTTCCAAAAACAGCGGGCGTAACACCAGGTGTTATTCCATTGAGTAATTCGGTCGTAATACCCAATTGATTCATCCACGAAGCAATATAAGCGGCATTCTTTCTGATATTAATAGTATCACGACTTACATTAGGAATCGAAAGAAATTTGGTATAGTCATTAATAATTTTTAATTCATTGGCTTGCCGGTATTCCCTAACTTTTTGCTGCACGGTTTGGGCAATTAGTTGGTGGTTTATTGAAAGAACAAGAAGGGCCACAGGTATTTTTCGCATGATGGTATGTTTTAAACGGGCTATTCTGTAAATACAATTATTATTGTCCGACTAAATAAGTTAAACGCTTCATTTGCAAGTGTCGCCTCACCCTGCCTTTGCCGGCAGGCAGGCCCAACCCTCTCCTCGCGGAGAGGGAGCTAGAACCGCTCTGCAAATGGCTTTTAATAATTATTAAGATAATTTTAGTCGGACAAAAATGAAATACAATTAATTTAATAAAAATAGTGTAGGATTCTTTTTAAAGAAAATCTTTTAGTATCTAAAGTAAAAAATTTTTTCTGCAGAGGTTGCTCAGACACAGAAGCCATAGATTTCCGCTTATTGCTTGCTGCTATCTGCTAATCCTGCCCGGATTATTCGCTACAAATCCTTCCCATCCTTTTATTTTTTTTGCGACACCGGATAGTAGAGGCTTATCCTGAAAATGATGACAAACAGCAACCGCCAATGCATCGGATGCATCGAGATATTTTAATGAATTGCTTTTAATAGAAAGTATCCGTTGCAGCATTTGCCATACCTGCTCCTTGCTGGCATTTCCATTACCAGTAACCGATTGTTTCACTTTTTTGGGAGAATATTCAAAAACATCCAAACCGGCACTCATGGCAGAAGCAATGGCTACTCCCTGTGCACGTCCTAGTTTGAGCATACTTTGTACATTTTTAGCAAAAAAGGGAGCTTCAATAGCAAAGCAATCGGGTTTATGCTGATGAATTAATTCGGTTACTTTAGTATGAATCATTTGTAAGCGTTGGTAATTATCCTTTTTAGGATTCATTTTTAGAATGCTCATTTCAATTAATTGAACATGAATGCCATTAATTGCAATGATGCCATAACCCATTACAAGGGTTCCGGGATCGATACCAAGAATTATTTTCGAAGAGTTAGCCAAGGAGCAAATGAATTCGATTATTTTGTAGAATAATTTGTTAGTCGCCGGCAAAAATATCAAAATAATTCTCAACTATGTGGTGGGCCCTATGTTGTTTTGCCTGTTATTGTATTCTATTTACCGGCAAATACAATTGCAGCCCAACTGGGAACAATCGCTAATTCAAATTAAAGAAGCATTTGACGAAACGGCGAACGGAAAAATAGCAGCAGTATTAGGATTAATGATGTTGAACTGGGGCCTTGAGGCTCGAAAGTGGCAGGTAATAATTGGGGGGCTCCAAAAACTATCCTGGATAAAATGCCTTAGAGCAGTTTTTACTGGGACAACGTTGGCATTTTTTACACCCAATCGGATGGGCGAATTTATGGGAAGAGTATTATATATAGAGGAAGGAAAGAGAATCAGAGCCATTTCGCTCACCATTGTAGGAAGCATGGCGCAATTATTAATAACCATTGTTCTTGGAATAGTGGGTTTAATTTTTGTTCGTACAGAATTATTGCGCTCACCAACTACTTCAGGCTCGGTTGTTTTTTGGCTTAATGCAGTATTATATATATCGATTTTAGCGGCCTTTTTTTTAACAGTACTTTATTTCAGGCTATCCTGGCTTATCAGGTGGATTGAAAAGATACCCCGTATTGAGAAATTTGTACGTCATATAAGGGTTTTGGATAATTTTAACGCAACACTATTGTGGAGGATTTTGTCTTTATCAGCAAGCAGGTATCTTGTGTTTGTGTTACAATATTATTTATTATTCGATGTTTTTAAGGTTGAACTCAATGCATGGCAGGTTTTTTGGTCGGTGAGTGTAGTTTTCCTGGTACTTGCCATTATTCCAACTATTGCCTTAATAACGGAATTGGGAGTTCGATGGAAAACAAGTGTTGAAGTGGTACAGTTATTCAGTGTAAATTTAACAGGAATATTAGCTACCTCCTTTACAATTTGGATTATTAATTTAGTAATACCTGCTTTAATTGGCAGTTTGTTAATTTTGAATATCCGTCTTTTTAATTATAAGGAAGAAAAAAAAAGAGTAGCAAATAAGCAGTGATGAAGATTTTCGTATAAACAAATGAAAGCATTCCGGTCGTTATTTTTTATTGCTTTAATGGTTATTAGTTTTCCGCTTACTGCGGGAGAAGGCTTTTGCGGCATACGTAATACTGCTTTTCAGGAAAACGAAAGCATAACCTTCAAAGTGATGTACGCAGTAGTAGGTGCTCATTTTGGAGCGGGTGAGGTTACTTTTACGTCGGCATTGGAAATGCTGAATAATAAACCGGTTTACCATTTAGTAGGAGATGGTAAAACTTATTCTTTTTATGATAAAATATTTAAGGTAAGAGATAAGTATGAGTCTTTTGTTGATACTGCCACGCTTCAGCCCTATAAGTTTATTCGTAATGTTTATGAAGGGGGGTATAAGAAATATGAGAATGTTACTTTTAATAAGAACATTAATACAGCCATTACAAACGATGGCGTTTTTAAAGTACCCGATTGTGTGCAGGATGTGCTGAGTGCAATTTTCTATGCACGTAATATTGATTTCAATAAATACAATCCGGGTGATAAAATTCCTTTTTCGGTTTTTTTGGATAACGAATTGTACAATATGTATATCCGTTATATTGGTAAGGAAACGATTAAAACCAAGTATGGAAAATTTAATGCAATTAAATTTAAACCATTACTTATTAAAGGAACCTTATTTGAAGGAGGTGAGAAAATGACGGTATGGGTTTCCGACGATGCTAATCATATACCGGTACGTATTGAAAGCCCTATTTCAGTAGGAACCGTTAAGGTAGATATGATTGGCCACCGTAACCTGCGGCATCCGCTTAGTTCGCTTATAAGTTTAAGATGATCGGAAAGAGATAAGGTAATAAAGAAGCAGGAAGCAAGTTCCAAAGAAGAAAGAAACAAGACTCAAACGAATAAAATTTCGATTACCAAATTGAAAAAACTTCCTAAGAATTATAGTTGCTTTGAGTTTTCAATTTTTCGATTGCCTGTTTATTTATATCTTATTTTTTATTTTTTTTTGGTTTCATACTTTGTTCTTAGGATTATTCTGTTTAAAATATAACTTCCCGCTTTTTCAACCAATATCAGCTATTCTAAATATTTCTTTCTGACGAATTCCTTTTTCTGTTTGCAAAAGGGTGCAACACTCATGATGCGCATCATGCTCAAAAAATAAAATATAATCATTGCTGACAGCTTCCTGTAAAAACGATTTTTTTTCGGTTAATGTAGTAAGTGGAAACATATCGTAAGCCATAATATAAGGAATCGGCAGGTGGGCAATCGATGGCAGAAGATCGGCCATAAATACAATCGTTTTTCCTTTGTAGGTTATTTGGGGAAGCATCATTTTATCGGTATGCCCATTCACAAAACGAATAGCTATTGAATCTGAAAAATAGGCAGCGGCTAATTTTGTTGTATCCGATTCATTGGCGGGTATCATTTTAAGCTGACCACTTTCACGGATTGGTAAAATATTTTCTTTTAAAAAGGAAGCTTTTTCACGATCGTTTGGCAGTGTGGCCCATTGCCAGTGTTTTTCATTACTCCAGAACGCCGCATTGGGAAAAGCAGATTCAAGTTTATCACCTACCCTTGCTATGCTTCCACCGCAATGATCAAAATGCAGATGCGTGAGTATAACATCCGTGATATCATTCCGGTGAAAACCCTGAACGGCTAATGATTTATCTAATGAATCGTCGCCATGTAAATAATAATGACTGAAAAATCTTGCATCCTGTTTGGTGCCGATACCCGTATCAATTAAGATCAGCCTGTTTCCTTCTTCAATTAATAAGCAGCGTAGTGCCCAACTGCATTGATTGTTTTCATCGGCCGGGTTTAATTTGTTCCAGATTGTTTTAGGTACTACGCCAAACATTGCACCGCCATCTAGTTTAAAGAACCCGGTATTGATACTATAAAGTTTCATGAGTTATAAAATTGCTCTTTCTTTTTTTTGAGTACTGTTTGCATATACTAAAA
>JBJXDV010000196.1:0-10427 GCA_046153465.1 Chitinophagaceae bacterium | reverse complement strand
CCAGATAGGGTTATAGCGTAGTTCTCCTATTGCAAATACTAAGTATTTTTTCAATTTTTGAGGTGTCATCGTAATGGGTTTTTTGGGGATTCAATTCGCCCTTCCCACATACTAATTTCCTCTCAGTGAAATGGCACTAAAGCATTGCTGAAGGCTGGTTTATTACCCAATATCCTTTAGAAACTACCAAGGTTTTGTTGATTTTATCCTTAAAGCGAACGACCATTACGTACCTTGAAATATAAAAATTTATACCGCCTAACCGGTACCATTTTATTTATTGGCGTATTAAGCAGTTGCAGTACTACCCACCAATCAGCAATCCCGTTTAGTGGTTCAATCGAAGGTGTTAGAGTAATAAAGCCTTCCGATTCAAAAAGAATAGCATCTTCTTTTATTGGCCCCTGTAACTCAGAGGATGAATTATTACCCATTGAAAATAAAATAACGGATAAAAATCTGGAAAAGGGTGGTAAAAAAACATTTATACCTCCAGGTTATACTACTATAAAACCAGAATCAGGGATAACTGTTTATTCAGAATCAGCTTTAATGCAACAGGCTATTGCCTTAAAACAGTATGCTGTTGAAAAAAATTATGATACGGAATACGCCTTTCTCGTCAATATGAGTTTGAAATCGGGAAAGAAACGTTTTTATGTTGTTAATCTAAAAACAATGGCGATTGAAAATAGCGCGTTGGTAGCCCACGGAAGAGGAGATGAACGTTTTACGTTTGAAAAAGAATTTTCCAATGCGCCGGGTAGCAACTGTACCTCGCTGGGTCGTTATAAAGTTGGAAAATCATATACAGGGCAATTCGGACTTGCTTTTAAATTAAGCGGATTGGATAATTCAAATAGTAATGCATATAAACGCTTTGTAGTATTGCATGCGATGGGTTGTATCAGTTATGAAGAAACGGACATGCCTATTTGCCAAAGTGAAGGTTGTCCTGCTGTTTCGCCACAATTTCTAGATGAAATTAAGCCATTGATTGATAGTCGCGAAAAGCCAATGTTATTGTGGATATTTAACAGCAATCCGTCGGCGAAATCAAAAAAATAAATTTTCTTAAATTGTTTTACAAGGCAATGGTGGCATTAACTCCATGTTTTTTCTATTAATCGTAACCAGTTACCAGAAAAGATATTTTTTATATTTTCTGAAGTATAACCTCTTCGGGAAAGTATACTCTTAAACTTTACAATATCAGCGATGGTATCTAAATCATAAGGAGATTGTTCTGTACCAAAAAGGCCATCGAGGTCTGTACCAAACCCAATATGCAAACAATTTCCAGCGAGTTGGCAAATATGATCGAAGTGTTCCACTAATTTTTCAAGGTCGATTTCTAATTCTTTTGGTTGATGTTTACCCATTTGGAATTCAGGGTACAACATCCAGGCATCTAATGCGCCGCCAATTACAGCTCCTCTTTCAATAAGTAATTTTAATTGCTCATCCGAAAATTGCCGTTCGCCAGGCACCACGGCCCTGCAATTCTGATGACTGGCCCATACGGTTCCTTTATAAATATCCATTGCTTCAAAAAATCCTTTATCAGTTAAATGAGTGGCATCTAAAATGATATTGAGTCGATCCATCTCCATTAATAATTCTTTTCCCATATTCGTTAAACCGGTTCCATCCGAATGCGTGCCGGGTGCATATCTTCCTTGTCCAAAATGAGCAGGCCCAATGGCTCTTAATCCCTGTTCATAATATTTTTCGAGGTACGATAAATTAATAATTGAGTCGGCACCTTCTAAACTTAAAATATATCCAATCGGTTTATTTTTAGAGGAAATTGTTTCATCTTCCCATAGCGATACATGTTCTTTCAATTTTTGTTTCGTGGTTATTTGTACCATCTCACCTTTATCTTCCATTACCTTATACCATGAAAGTTGCGCCTGCCCGTACGCATAGGCCTGCTCGGGAGAGTGCCACCCTGGCAAACGAAGAGAGGCCAATGGCTTACCTGCTGCTGAAAAGCGTGAAATAATGGTAGCAACTACTAAGCCGATATTTCCGTTGCGTAAATCTGGAAGCGCTACCGTTCCGTTCCCTCTGTCTGGCGTATCCTTCCAATTTAATTCTTTTTCTCTTTTTCGAATTTCATGCGCAGGTTTAGTAAGATCCCGGTTTAAGGTAATTGCATTGGTTGCCAGGTCTAAGTGGGCATCAATAATTAACATAGAACATATTCATTTTATTATGGCGAAATCTTATCATACATAACGTAAACATCTTATTTATTTTTTTCTGCTATTGTATTCAATCGCTGCTCGACAAGATTAATTGGATATTTTCGTGCGAGGTTGTTTATGTCGTAGCAAAATTCCTCAAACGCTTTTCCCCATTCAGCCGCTTCTTCACTTGAATAGTTATAAAATCCTTTTCCATTCGAAATACCATTGCCTCCTTCTTTGGCGATGCTTTCAATTAATGGAGGAGTTGCGGTTTGGTTAGAAAGGGTTGGAAACAATTCTTTGATGACATGGTGATATGCCTGCAAACCGGTAAGGTCTATATACCGGAACATTCCGCAGAAGGTCATCCAATGACCAGCATCGTTTCTACAGGCCCTGTCAATATCTTCCACGGTGGCATAACCATTTTCAACCAAATTAAATCCTTCTCTGAAGAGCGCATACATTAAACGGTTAGTAATAAACCCACGAATATCTTTTCGAACGAGGGTAGGTTCTTTTCCCCACGACGAAGCTGTTTGATACAATGATTCAGCAATAGCCAAATCTGTTTGCGGCCCGCAAATTATTTCAAGAAATGGAGTAGTGAAAGCAGGTTCGGCCCAATGCATTCCTAAAAAACGATTCGGATAAATTAAGTTTTCCTGCAGTAGTGTAATAGGAATGGCCGACGTATTGGTAGTAATGATTGTGTTGGAAGCTACGACTGATTCTACCAGCGAGTAAACCCTTTTTTTGATGTCCGCATTTTCAACAACACATTCTATAATTAAAAAGCAATTTTGCAAGTCACCATAATCTGTTGTATAGATTACATTCCGGGTAACTAAGGCTACATCCTTGTTATGAATTCCCTGCGTGAACGATTCATTCAATGCACGCGCTATATTGCCTGGTCCCTGCTGCAGGTCCGATTCCAGAGGAGCAAGGGCAATCACTTTGTATCCATTCATCAGCATCGCGGCTACAATGCTGCTACCCATTAATCCCAAACCAATAACTCCCACCTCTGTTAATTTCTCCTTATTTTTCATATACGAATGTTTAATTTTTCAAACTAAACTACTTTTTTGCCAGCTATTCTTTTTGTATCCAATGGTAGCATAAAACAGGATGACTGTATAGAGAATTAGCAACAAGAGGATACCTGCATTTGCGCCATAAGTCGTATTCAGTTGAGCATAAACGATAGGAAAAATAGCATCTCCGGCGATGGCCATAATTAAAAACGCTGCGGCTGTTTTGGTAAACTTTCCCGTTCCCTTTAAGGCGAGCGGCCAAATGCAGGGCCAATTCAATGCATTGCAAAATCCCATCGCAATTACAAATAATACAGAAGCAAACCCATGGGTAAAAATTGCACCAATGGAGAAGCAAATTCCTAAAATGGCGCAGCCGGCAAGTGCTTTTGATTGCGAAATATATTTAGGAATTAAAACAATTCCTGCAATATAACCAGCCAGCATGGCATAAATAATATAATCAACAAAAACCTGGGAGGCTGCTGTAGTAAAACCCACGCTTTGTCCATAGGGAATAATATAATAACTCGTAATAGATTCGGTTCCTTCTGCACAAAATAAAGCAAGTACACCCAGTATTAAATTTGGAAACTGCCAGATACTTTTATTTAGCGACCCTTCTGCAACAGGGTTTGCTTCCTCTTCATTTATTGCGGGCAACGCCACCAGCCACATTATAACTGCCATCACTACCAGAAGAATAGAAATGATGATATACGGATTGATAACACGAAGAGACATCTCATCAAGTGCCTTTAGCTTTTCTATCGCACTCATTTTTGATATACCTGCCATGATAGCATCGGCGTTTAAGAGCAGTATCGGCCCCAGTACACGCTGACTAACGATGCCGGCTACCTTATTAAATACACCCATCAAACTATTGCGTTGACCAGCACTTTTATGTGGCCCGAGGATAGTTATATAGGGGTTGGCAGCAGTTTGTAATAAAGCCTGGCCGGTACCCATAAAAAAAAGGCCAAGAAGGAATAACCAATAAGCTCTCGAATAGGCAGCTGGTATAAATAGTAAAGTTCCCATTGCCATAATAACCAAACCCAAAACGATCCCTTTTTTAAAACCAATTTTTTTTAATACCCAGGAAGAAGGCAGGGCCATTACTACATACGCAATAAAGAAAGAAAAAGTTACCAGCGTAATTTGAATGTCGTTTAATTCCAGGGTTATTTGAAAATAAGGAATAAGTATACTATTTAACCAGGCAGCAAAACCGAACACGCCAAACAATAGCCCGATCATCAATAGAGGAATAAAATATGATTTCTTATTATCCATAAGAGAACTATAATTGTTTCAATACAATGGAAGCGATTCCTAATGCAGTGTCAATATCTTTTTCTGTATGGGCAGCGGAGATATACCATAGGCCACGTCCAATAATCCGAATACCCCGGTCGTGCATACCTGCAACAAATCTGTTCAACTTAACTTTATCATACATAAGTACCTCCCTGAAATCATTTACAGAGTCTAGCGACGTAAAACCTGTATGAAACATGGGGCCTAATCCCTGCACCAGGAGGTTGCTGTTATTTGTTTTACCAATCTTTCGTAAGCCTTCCATTAATTGTTGTCCCATCGAAAATATTCGCTCATATATATTTCCAGATTCCAATACTTCAATCGTTCCCAATGCCGCTGCCACCGTAGCATTGCTGCTATTCATAGTTCCCGCATGAATTACTTTGCTTTCCGCTACCAGGTTCATCCATTCTTTTTTGCCCACGATGGCTGAAATCGGATAACCGCTTGCGATAGCTTTTGCAAAAATGGACAGATCGGGGGTAATGGAATAGAATTGTTGTGCCCCACCGATTGAAACTCTGAATCAGGTTATAACTTCATCAAAAATCAAAGTCATGTTGTATTGGTCACAAAGTTTGCGCATGCCTTGCAGGAATCCATCTTTTGGTAATATACATCCATTATTACACATGATGGGCTCCGTTATAATGGCGGCAATATCCGCGTGTCTCTCACGAATTAGTTTTTCGAGTAGTCCCAGATCGTTCCAGGGTAAAATAATAAAATCTTTTTCAACATGTTCAGGAAGTCCTGCGGTCCACGGAAAAACAGCAGGATTTTCCCTCGAGCCAAGATGTTCTACAGAAGGAGTCGATAATCCCCATGCTACATTATCAAGCCAGCCATGATAATGTCCTTCGAATCGTACAAATTTTTGCTTACCCGTTTTTGCCCTTGCAATACGGAATGCAGTTTGTACCGCTTCAGACCCATCTAAACAAAAGCGCATCAGTTCGGCTGAAGGAATAAGCTGCTGTAATTTTTCCGCCAATTCGATTTCTAGTATATGCTGTCCTGCAAAGAGCTGCCCATTTTTAGAATAGTCTGCTACTCGTTGCAGTACGTGCGGATGTTGATGGCCGATTATCATGGGCCCCTGGCTCAGGGTAAAATCGAGGTATTCATTTCCATCCACATCATAAATTCTGCAGCCATCAGCATGCGAATAAAATATAGCATGCGGATGATTGTATTTTCTGAATTCAGAAGAAACCCCTCCTGCCAGTGTTTTTTTTGCGCGTTCCAGTAATTTAGCCGATTGCGTATAGCTATACATGTAAGAAATTATTTTTTTTATTTTCCAGCATATGGTTTTTCCGATATTGCTGAGCTTTTCAAATTATGGCGTAGGATCTGGTATTATTTTAATAGTATAAAAACCATATCGCAAACGAGTATTTAAAATAATGCTTTTAATTGTTTGAGTGCCGATTCGGTTAGTTTTTCTCCCGATCCAATTTCATACTTAGTGGTACCGGGTGTCGTTTCATAACCAGTTATCATAGGCGTAAATCCTTTCAGCCCTTGTGTAAATGATATTTTTGTTGGAAAGTATCCTTTCTCATCATTGGTTAATCCCATTACCATTGTATTCTTGCAGGGCGATTTTGCCTTGATCTCCATTCCAAATTCAGTAAACATTTCTCCAGGTAAACCAACAAAGGCCGCATCGCCAACTCGGATAACCATTACTTCGGCACTATCCACGACATCCTGCTCACGACGCATTTCCACCCAATCTTTTGCATATTGCGCATCGGGTATACCATCTGCCTGGAGGGGAGGCATTCCTTCCCGTTCAACTTTTTTAAGCACGGCCTGGGCCCAGGTAAATTGTTCATCGGTAATGGTTAGCCGCTTTAACGGAACCATTTCTCTCGACACTTTAACGATATCACTGGCCACGGGTTTTTCGTTATTCATTGCTTCGAGGGCGGCAACTCCTAGTATATACCCAATGCGTTGACATTCCTGGTAAGTATCTGGAAATCCCACGCGATAATCAACCTGTGTTACGTTACCACAACAGCCATTAAAAAATAGAGGCATAAAATTTTTACCTTTTATTTTTTTTATGGATTCCCCAACATAACCGGGATAATCTGCCGTATACAGCCAATTATTTCCAGTTAACGTAGTAGCATGGCAGGCAAAGTTTACAATAGTGCCAACAGGTTTTCCTTGCTGTTCTATTGACAAGGTGATCAATTCAGGATCTATCGGGCCCCAGGGTTCAATTACAAACCCGGGTTCAAATTTTTCCCAGCACATATGGGTACTTCCATCCTTGCATTTTAAACGACGATTGTGTGAAACACGATCTTCCCGGGAACGCCCGACCGAAATAGACGTTGGCAATAGTTTTTTGTCTGCTTCAATTACTGCACTGGCTGCATTTGAAAGATATTCTTTAGCTTTTGGTGCCGAAAGCTCGGCTGTGGGCCCGCTATGGGTATGGGTCGACATAATCATTATATTTTCCGCAGGAATGGTAGTCGACGATGCAATAAACGCCCGCATCATTTCAATGGATTCTTTTGGTGTGAAGCAAATATCTATGGTAACCATTGCTGCTTTTTCTCCTTTGTGGTTGGATACAACGATTGCCCTTGCATACAAGGAATCATGAATTCCCCTCGAAGCGTAATCATTACCGCGGTAATTCCCTGCCATAGCCATGCCAACTTCGGGTGTATAGTTAACCTCTGCAATACCTATCAACAGCGTAGATGGCACCTTTGATTCTTTATTTTCACTACACGAAAGCACAACACCTATCAACAACAATAATAAGGAGACTGATTTATTTGTTTTCGGCATAAAAAAAATTATTAGTTGGGAGAAAATATGTTTATGATACTTCGATTATTAATACAATCAATTGAATCAGGGCATTTTTACAATGGCATCTATTTCCACTTTTATGTTTTCCGCTAAAACAGATTGTACGGTTGTTCGGGCGGGTTTTATACCTGTAAAGTAACCTGCATATATTTTATTGTATCGGTCAAAATCGTTGATATCTGCCAAATGAACAGTACATTTTACGACATCATCCATAGTCGCTCCTGCTTTTTCTATAATGGCTTTGACATTCTCGAGTGTTCGAACCGTTTCTTCTTCTATCGTTCCTAATTTAAAGGTGGATGTTTTAAAATCAACACATGCCTGTCCGCTTACAAATAGAAATCCATTCACCAATACTCCATCCGAATAGGCACCTGTTACAAATTGTGCGTCCCTTTCCGGATGTGTTATCTTAGTCTTGCTCATAAAATAGTATTAAAATAAATATTTCGTAAAAAGCTGTATCGATTTTTTATCAAAAATAAATTATAAAACAACTTTATCATCGCCTTTGATATCTTCTGCCAATATCAATATTCTTTTATTCAGTTCCTTGATATACTTTATTGATGAATCATCCGGAATATAGGCGGCCTTTCTGGCAATACTATTTTTTAGAATTCCTCTGGCTATCAATAATTCTTTCTCGGCGTAATGAAAAAGCTCCATATTTTGTAGCGAGAAAAATATTTGCGGCATTACCCGTTCGAAAATTTCGAAGGCTTTTTGGTTCTCACCGTTTTTGCGAAGGATAAATATTTTTTGCAGTATATCAGCTACCCCAAGGCCAGGCATTACTCCACTGATACCGATGGGAATCAGTTCCATTAAATACAACCCACCCCAGCCTTCAAAAACACCAACTTTATTTTCGGTGGTGGTTATGATTTCCGCAAATTTAGCGGCGCATAAAGGTTCTTCAAGTTTCAGGTATTTAAAATTCGGATGGGCAATTCTAAGTTTATTAATCAGGGATACGCTCAACGAAGAACCACCCGGATTAAAATCCTGGATCAATACAGATGTTGTTGGAATGGCTGAACAAAATTCTGATAAATAATTATAAATAGAAGTCTCTGGCAAATTAAAAATTCGGGGAACTGCCAATGAAATGACAGAAGCGCCCGCCGCTACATTTGCTTTTGCCAATTTAATAGCAATTTTCAGTGAGGGGCTGTTTGATTGAGCAATTATTTGCAAACGACCTGCTGCCTCGTCAATGGCTATGCGAACAACTTGTAACTTTTCCTCATCACTTAATTTATAAAATTCACTGGCATAGGCCGGCAGACAAACAGCCCGAACGCCGATTCTAACGGCAAATGCAATTAAATTTCGCAGGGCCGTTTCATCTATTTCTTCATTGGGCAGGAAAGGTGTTGGTATAATGGGGATCACTCCTGCCAAATCTTTTTGGATATACATGAGAATAAATTATTTTTTAATCGAATTCAAGCGTTCCAAATCTTTCCGGATCATGATAATTCTTTCTTGTTAACTGCCAACTTGAATAAACTGGTTTTCGATCATAATCAATCCGATAAAAATTAGCTCTCCATTTAGTACCTTTTTTTGAGGGTGTATTTCCCATTGGAGAAAGCAAGGTAAATGGAATAAAAAATTCGGCTGTCCAGGAAATCTTGTTATTGATTGGATCTTTTTCCGAGATTGATACGGCATGCATAATTTTTCTATCTCCGGTATATTGCCAGGGTCTCCATCCCATAATATTTCCTTTATTGTTTATTATCAATAAGGGCAGTTCATAATTGAAGGGGGATAATTCATATTCGAAATAAACAGGCATTTTTGTATCCGTCCAAAAAAAAGCTTCTACTACATCTTCGTCATAAAGATTTAGATAATCTTCTTTAATCGTTGAAGTAATAATACTGTCTTCGCAAATATATAAACAGTAAATACCTTTTTCAGAATAAAGAATTTTGAATTGAGTTTTATAAGAATGATTTTCATCCGAACCTAGTGACGCAGGTATATTCCAATTTTCTTTCCGAAGTATTGTGCTGCTTCGAGCGATGATCGGGTGCCAGTCTGTTAGCTTCCAATGATTATCATTTCCCTTTCCTGTAACCGAAAAATCAGTTGTTTTTTTTACTTTTATGAGCGGACTATTTTCAACCCCTATTTGTGAAAATATCCAGGATGGAACGACGATCATGAATGCCCATAGGGATAGTCGCTTTTTTATTTTAGGTAATGGCATATCTTATTGTTTGTTGACGATTAGTGCTTCATTTTTTTCGACAGGTGGTCTTCTGTGCCAATAGGAAGCGAGAATGGAACCGGTTACATTCATTAATGGTCCAAAGATTGCCGGTGCCAATCCAACCGTTGCCATTTTGCCCATCGCCTTTGCTAACCCAGATGCTAAACCGCCATTCTGCATCCCAACTTCAATAGCTATCGTACGGCAATCGCGTTCATTCATTTTGAATAAGCGCCCCGACCAATACCCCAATAAATAGCCCGTTAGGTTATGGATCAGTACAACTAAAATCAAGGCTGGGCCAATGGTAAGTAAACTCTCTCTTCCTGCGGCTGTTATAATAACGATAATAAATGCAATTCCAAACATAGAAATAAAAGGCATTGTATTATCGAGCCATTTTGCTTTTCCACTTAAGAAATGATTGAACAAAAGACCCGCCCCAATAGGAATAATCACCATTTTAAAAATATCAAACATCATCTTAATAGGATCTATTTCTACAAATGCACCCGCTAATAATTTCATGAGGAATGGTGTAATAAATGGCGCAAGCATCGTTGAAACAGCAGTAATGGTAATAGAAAGTGCGAGGTTTGCTTTGGCAAGATAAGAGATCACATTAGAAGCCATTCCATTGGGTGAGCATCCAATTAATATAATACCCGCCGCAATTTCAGGAGGAAAATTACTTAGGCTTGCTAAGGTAAAACCCAATAAGGGCATTATTATAAAATGACTGACTACACCAATTAAAACACCTTTCGGCATTTTAATCACTCCTGCAAA
>JBJXDV010000195.1:0-11503 GCA_046153465.1 Chitinophagaceae bacterium | reverse complement strand
ATCTGCTGTATTTTTTTCAAAAGAGACATATTCATATTGATTAAATTTATCCCGTATCATGGTTGCAATAGATGTTTCGGGAATGGATAACCGTATGCCTATCGACCTCTCTCCATCGTTCTTAGTTTCAAAAACAATATTGTAAGCTTTTGTTTTATCTGGAATAGCTGAACTAAACTGCCCCGTACTTTTTACCATACCAGCTTCAATAACTTCTCCGCTTGCAATAGGTTTTGTATTTTTAAAATCAACAATATCTACCGGGTACAAATTGAACTTAGCTCCTTTAATTATTGAATGAATGGCTCCCCTGGGTATTTCAATACTTTTATCCGGGTTCCACGAACTAATTCTAACGATTTCTGACGTCTTAATATATTTTCCGCCCAATACCTGTTGCTCTGTATTGCCTTCAATTTGCGGATTTTGAAAAGATTTCCAGGATTGAATAGCCGTTTTTATTTTTTCAAATAGTATTTTATAATTGATGGCACCACTTGTTTGTGAAATGGCCTGACTAAATGCATAGCTTAAAGAACCTACTCCATTTTTTTCGGCATCTTTGGTTTCATAATTTAATTGATCTGCACTTGCCGCACTAATTACCACCATATTTGATAGTAGTTCTTTATCATCAACTATAGACTCCGAACCACCACCACGCGAAGGAGAAATTGTTTTTGAATATCCTATGGGTTCGCATTTTTCATCAGACCCTCTTGTTGCAGAAAATTCCTGTCCACGGGTAGCAGTACCCGAATGGCAGGCATCCAATAACACCAGCAAACTTCCTTGTTTACCAATTTTTTTTCGCAGAAGCTTTAATTTAATTCCAAGTTCGTCATCACGCAAGTGGTTTTGTCCGGTGTATCCACCACCATAATGCATTTTGGCGTCATAGGGAACCAGTGCCTCGTCGTAACCATCAGCTTCATCTTTATTGGCATCATCAAATAGTTGTTGCCCATGCCCGGAAAAATGAAATACAACAATATCATTTGCTTTTGCCTTTGCAATTAAACGATCTATTGCTGCTTCAATCCCAGCTTTAGTAGCCTGTTCATTTTTTAAAACGTCTATATTATTTTCTTCAAAGCCCTGGCCCATTAAGGCAGGTTTCATGTAATTGATATCATTGAGTGAGCTAATCGTTTTCCAACCGGTAGTTGAATCGTAGGTTCCAATGGCAATAATAAGTGCAAGTTTGCGCGAACCATCCTGTTGCTGAGTTGCTGAAGCAAAAAGCAATAGTACCGTAATAAGAATAAAACTCAGTCGCATGAATGTTTCCCCGTTATGTTCAGTTCAAATATAGAATAAAAAATATAAGAAGCTATCCGTACTGGTGGGCATTTTAGGTAACCAGAAAGAAAAATCAGGATCAGGTATTTAATAATTGGAAGTATCGAACTGGAAAGAGGTTTAAACTTAATTGTACGTTATTACTTTATTAATTTAACATTTTTTATAAGTAGTTGCTACTATCAGTTGGTTTAAAAGGAAAGTAAAAATGCCGTTCCTTCCCCTTCAACACTATGCACCTGTATATTTCCTTTATGTAACATCATAATTTGTTTACATAAACTTAAACCTATGCCACTACCACTCCTTTTAGTACTAAAAAACGGAATAAAAATTTTATCCATTAATTCTTCCGGGATACCCGTTCCGTTATCAGAAATTTTTAAAACAATCTTATTGGAAGCAAGAATATATCCTGATAGAGTTATCAAAGGTTCTGCTCTGTCTTTTACGGCTTCCATAGCATTTACCAATAAATTGATAAGTACCTGCTCAATTAAATTGGAATCTACATCAAGCATCAATTCAGGATCCTTCAATAAAATATCTAATTCAATTCCTTTTTGCTCCAGGGTTGGAAGCATCAATTGATTAAGGTTCTCGAATAAATCACGAACATATACTTTGCGAAGGTTCGGTGTTGTAATCTTATTTAGGTTGCGATAGGTTTGTGCAAACTTCAGCAGTCCTTCACTTCTGCGCTGAATAGTTTCTACGCCAAGCACCAGGTCCTCAAAGCTATTCTGCCGTTGTTCGGGTGTTTCTGTTTTTGATTTATCAAGTTGCCTCTTCAGTGTTTCAGCCAGGGAAGAAATCGGTGCTACCGAGTTCATTATTTCGTGCGTCATTACGCTTAATAATTTTTTCCATGCTTCTGCTTCTGTTTCATCCAATGCATCACTAACATTTTGAAATGCTACCAGCTTGTAAATCTTTTGATCGGTTTGAAAAGCAGTGGCAGATAATAAAATTTTAGATTGATTGTTATCTTTTACAAGGGGTACTACTTTTTGTTCTCCGGAGTGCAGTACTAATACTTCTTTATAGATAATCGGCTCTCTTTTTTCCAGCGAGTGAATGGTGCGCAGGTAAGGAACTCCCAGCATTTTTTTCAGCGATTCATTCATCCACCCGATATCACCCGATGCGGTTTCGTAGGAAAGGATACCAGTATCTACCAATTCCAGTATACGTTGCAGGTATTGATATTGAGTTTCTTTTTCACGGCTGATTACTTTAAAGGTGGTATTGATTTCATTAAATCCTTTTCGCAATGGTTGTATTTCCAGTGGAGCATGTTTTACATCAAAATTGCGTGAAAAATCGCGGTAATGAATTGCTTCTACAAACTGAGCTACTTCATCCTGTGCTTTTTTATTGAAGCGGTAAAAATCTACCATTTGGTAAACAACTACCAGGCTTGCCAGTATCAAATAAATATAGAGTCCTTTTACCAATAGGAAAGAAGCGCCGCTAAGTGTTATAAAGATCAATAACACTCTCAATAAAATACGCCATTCGAATTTTTTAAACATGAAAGGAAGCGTTTGTGGTGTATTGTTTTTAATTTGCGGTTCTTCTGTAGTTTAAATAATTTATAATTAAGAGGGGAGTGCTGGTAATTACCTATAATAGTATTTCAACAACCATAAAATATGAATTATAAATCAAATATCATACTTACTCAATCTCCTGTACAAAGCTGTTCTTGTTAGGCCCAATTCTCTCGACGCTTTCGTGATATTTCCATTATGTTTTTCAATGACTCTTAAAATAGTATTTTTTTCGAGTGTACTTAACCGTTGGTCTGCCGGATCATTGGCAGGTTCTGTTGAGGATTCAAGGGGAGAGAAAATAAGATCTCTGGCTGTGAGCAATTCTCCTTCCGACATGATGACGGCCCTTTCAATCGTATATTGAAGTTCGCGCACATTGCCCGGATACTGATACTGCGTTAATTTATCCTGGGCAGATCCATCAAAACGTACAATTGGTTTTAGGTATTTATCCGAATAAAGTTGTGCAAAATGATTTGCAAGCCGAAGTATATCTCCCTCCCGTTTACGAAGAGGGGGAACCGTTATCTCTACTGTATTGATTCTGTATATTAAATCTTTTCTGAAACGACTTTCATTTCCCAGTTCCTGTATGGGCAAATTGGTAGCGCATATGAGTCGAATATCTACTGGAACGGGTTGATTAGATCCAAGCCGGGTAACATGGCGGTTTTGTAATACCGTTAGTAATTTAGCCTGCTGGTGCAACGATATATTTCCAATTTCATCTAAAAAAAGTGTTCCGGTATTGGCCGATTCAAAACGACCCGTTCGATCGTCCCTGGCATCCGTAAAAGCCCCCTTTTTATGCCCGAACAATTCACTCTCGAATAAGGTTTCTGTAAGCGCACCTACATCTACTTTTACAAAGGGCTTATCATTTCTTAACGATTTTTGGTGAATGGCTTTTGCAATGAGGTCCTTACCAGTTCCATTTTCTCCTAATATTAAAATGTTGGCATCGGTAGGAGCAACCTTATCAATCTTATAAAAAATATCCTGTATAACTTCCGATTCTCCAATCAGCTCGGTTCCAATAATAGAATCTTTTGTAAGTTGAAAAGATGCAGAAGGTTTTCCACCCTCTTTTTGCTTCAATGCTTCTTTAATAGCCAGGATAAGCTTTTCATTATGCCAGGGCTTTATTACAAAATCTGAAGCACCTTCTTTTAATGATCGTATCGCCAGGTCTATATCGCCATAGGCAGTTATCATTATAACGGCCGCAGCCGATTTCAATTCTTTTATTTTCCGCAACCAAAATAATCCTTCATTACCAGTATGGATCGAACTCGTAAAATTCATATCTAATAAAATACAATCAAAGGGCTGCTTAGAGAGTAACCATCGCAAATTTTCCGGATTCTTTTCAGTAAGCACTTCTCTAGCTTCTGGTTTCAACAATAGTTTTACGGCAGTCAAAACATCCGAATCATCATCAATAACCAAAATAGAGGCATTTTTTAGCACCATAATAATAGAATTCTTTAATTGACCGTGATGCAGGTTTTGTAACTACAAGTATACCATAATTACAAAGCTGTGGCAATTAAATTTTTATAGCAAAAATGATCACCTAAGCAACTGTATCAAAAGCGAACAGTTTGTGTTCGGTACCGTACGTACACATCTCCTAATAGTAAGCTAATCAACTGAAAACCAAAAACCAAGAGGCTGGCATATTGTTGACATAGTAATTAATAGATTTTTCGAATGTTATGTTTTTCATCCCGTGTTCTTATGAGTTGGTTGTAGGGTGCACGGGATGATTTTATGAAATCAGCAAAAATAAATTCTAAGTGGATAGAGTAATTGCTAAAAAGAGATGGTCAACAAAAAGGATTCTTACTATTTTGGGAATAGCCGGAGTAGTGGCATTAATAGCTGCCAGTATTTATTTTACGTCAGGCAAGTCAAGATTGAATGTGGATATGGAGCGTATCACCATCAGTGAGGTTAAAAAAGGCCCATTCCAGGAAACAATTCCTGTAAATGGCGTGGTACTTCCGCTTACTACTATTTATTTAGATGCCAGTGAGGGTGGAAGGGTAGAAGAAAAATATGTTGAAGACGGCGCTGTAATGAAAAAAGGGCAACCCATTTTACGTTTGTCCAATACTGATATTGAACTGATGTTGGTTACCCAGCAAACAAACGTATACAACCTGCTTACGCAAATGCAAATTTCACAAAATGCTGCCCAGCAAAATACAGTGAACCGATTGAACCAGGTTACAGACGTAGAAAGCCAATTACGCGAAGCAGACCGCATTTACAGGCTCAATAAAAAATTATACGAAGAAAAAGTTATTGGTTTACAGGAATTCAAAAAAACAGAAAATGATTATAATTATTACCTGCAAAAGAAAAAATTGAGCGACCAGATTATGTTGCAGGATTCTGTTTCTACCAAACAGCAACTTACTCAGGCACGTCAATCTTATGAAGGTTCGCAAAATGCTTTGAATGTAATGCGAAAAAAAGTGGGTGATTTAATTGTTCGTGCACCAGTAGATGGGCAACTTACTTCACTGGACGCCGAAATCGGCCAATCAAAAAATAAAGGAGAGCGATTGGGTCAATTGGATGTTGTAAGCGGGTTTAAAGTAAGGGTAGATGTTGACGAACATTATATTTCAAGAATTATTATTGGATTATTGGGAGAATTTACGTTTGCCGGGAAAGACTACAAACTAATTATCAAGAAAGTTTATACACAAGTAACCAATGGACGTTTCCAGGTTGATATGGAATTTAATGGAGAGGTGCCACAAGGAATTCGCCGTGGACAAACCCTGCAAATTCGCCTTGCATTCAGTGATGAAGTAGAAGCGATACAGGTTGCTAAAGGAGGATTTTATCAGCAAACAGGTGGCAATTGGATTTTTAAAGTATCTGAAAATGGAAGTACAGCTTTTAAAGTAGATCTGCAATTAGGTCGTCAAAATCCGGATTATTATGAAGTGTTAGGAGGGTTGAAACCTGGTGATAAAGTTGTTACCAGCAGTTATGAAAATTATGGAACCATGCAGGAATTGATATTAAAAAAACCATAGAGCGCATTATCCAATCCTTATAAAAAAAGCCATCGCATTCTGCGATAATTACAATCCAATTCAATCAACATCCTGTTGAAGAATCGTTTATTCACTGCCTGCTAATTCCAAAGCAGTAAAAATAGTTTATATGAAATTTTTAATTGCCGGCTGTTTATTAATGAGTGTAGGTTGCGGCCCAATTTCTCCAGGCACGCCCAGTACATGTAATGAGATAAGCGTTGTGTCTTCCATTAAAAGTGAAAGAAACCAGGAGGATGAGGGTGATGTTAGCAAGAAAAAAGAAGTTGACGATAACATCTTATTGCTTTACCGAATGATGAGTTCATTTTAATTCGTTTAATATAAATTAACCAACATTTTCACCATTCAAAAAAACACAGATGATAAAAATTACCAATCTGGAAAAAATTTACCGTACTGAGGAAGTAGAAACCGTAGCATTGAATAAACTAACGATCGAAGTAAAAGAAGGAGAGTTTGTTGCCATCATGGGCCCATCGGGCTGCGGTAAATCTACCTTACTGAATATCCTTGGTTTATTGGATGATCCGGATAACGGCAGTTTTGTTTTCAATGGAATTGAAGTGGCAAAATTCAATGAGCGCAAAAGGGCTGATTTACGAAAACACAATATTGGTTTTGTATTTCAGAGTTTTAATCTCATTGACGAACTCACAGTTTTTGAAAATGTAGAATTACCTCTTATTTATACCGGGGTTAAATCTGCAGATCGTAAAAAAAGAGTTGAAGAGGTATTGGATAAAATGCAAATTATGCATCGCCGCAATCACTATCCACAGCAATTGAGCGGTGGTCAGCAACAACGCGTAGCGGTAGCAAGGGCCGTAGTTAATAAACCCAAACTTATTTTAGCAGATGAACCTACCGGTAACCTCGATAGTAGTAATGGTAATGAAGTAATGGCGATGCTTACCGATTTAAATGAGCAGGGCACTACTATTATTATGGTTACCCATAGCGAACATGATGCCCGATTCAGTCATCGAATAATCAGAATGCTGGATGGACATACCGTTACAGAAAATATTCTAGTATAATCTATAGTCAGGAATTTGTAGTCAGCGACTCCCGACGCTCAACTCCCGACTTCTTAAAGTATAGCCATGATAAAAAACTATTTCAGAATAGCGATGAGGAATCTTGTGCGTAACAAAAGCTATTCAATCATCAATATTGCAGGCCTGGCTATAGGAATTGCCTCCTGCCTGTTGTTGTTTGTAGTAGTTAAGTATGAATTAAGCTATGATCGCTTTCAAACAAACTATGATCGGATATACAGAATAGTTACCAAAGATGTTCGCAACGATGGAAGCGAAGATAATAATCCAGGTATTGCGTGCCCAGCCTACGAGGCACTCAAAACAACTTTCCCGCAATTCGAAAAAGTTGTTCCTGTTATTTCCAGTTCTCAAAACCAAGTAACGTTGTTAGGAACGGATCAGCACTCAGATCTGGCAAATGCAAAGAAATTTTTAGAGCCGGCACAAATGATTTTTACTTATCCGGCTTACTTTGAGGTATTCAATTCAACATGGCTTGCAGGAAATGCTTCTGCGCTGGCTAAACCAGGCAACATTATTATCGATAAGGAACTTGCATTAAAATATTTTGGCGACTGGAAAAATGCGATGGGTCAATTCATAAAAATTAACAACCAAATTTTAGTTCAAGTTGCTGGAATTGTTGAAAAATCTCCTGACAATTCAGATTTTCCGATTGCTTTATTTATATCGTATGAAGAAGCAAAGAAATACCCCGGCACTTATAATTATTCCACCGAATGGGGAAATTTAAGCAGCAGTCACCAAATATATGTGTTGCTTCCGCAAACGGTAAAGCCAGCCACCCTTCAATCGCAAATGCCAGCCTTTGTTGCAAAAAATTATAAAAGAAATGGTAATCGAAAACCAATACTTGAAATGCAAGCATTGAAAGAAATGCATTTTGATTATAAATATGGTACCCTTGGAGATCACAGTACCAGTAAAACTATTTTGTGGACATTATCATTGATCGGTGTGCTGATCATATTAATGGCCTCTATAAATTTTGTAAATCTTTCTACAGCACAGGCAGTAGGACGCAGTAAAGAAGTAGGTATACGTAAAGTATTAGGGAGCTTACGTGCACAATTAATCGCCCAGGTATTGGGAGAAACTTTCTTATTAGTGTTGTTTTCTGTACTACTTTCTATTGGAATTGCAAAATTAGCCTTGCCCTATCTCGTACATGTTGCCAGTGTACCTGCAACCATTTCTCTTTTCAGCACAAGTACTTTTTTGTTTATCGTAACAGTGCTAATTCTTGTAACAGCATTATCTGGAATTTATCCTGCATTAATAGTTTCTGGTTTTAAACCGATACTTGCCTTAAAGAGTAAAATCAATGCCGCTAGTATTGGAGGTATTTCTTTGCGTAGAATATTAGTAGTTACACAGTTTGGTATTTCACAAATTTTAATTGTAGGAACAATTGTAGCAGTAAGCCAAATGAATTATGTGCGAAATATTGATTTGGGTTTCAATAAAGAAGCTGTATTAATATTACCTGCATTTTCTGATAGCGCTAACCTGGCAAAAATGAAACCGCTTAAACAGGCATTGTTACAGAACCCCGATGTGGTAAGTGTATCCTTTGCAAGTGATGAGGCATCCTCTGATAATAATTGGGCATCTAACTTTGCGTTCGATAATAAGGAGGATAAGGATTTCCCGGTTTTTCATAAATATGGAGATGAGGATTATAGTAAAACATTTGGGTTGCAATATATGGCAGGTAGAGCCTATGGCGAAAGTGATACCATTCGGGAGATTGTTATTAATGAAACACTTGTTAAAAAATTAGGCTTGGCTTCTGCTGAAAATGCTATTGGAAAGAACCTCCGCATTGGTGGCGGTCAGTGGTTCCCAATAGTTGGTGTCGTAAAAGATTTTAAGACGAATTCGCTTAGGGAAGATATAAAACCGTTAACCATTGCACCCAGAGCTGCTTTTTATTATCAATTGGCCATTAAACTAAACACAAAAAATCTCTCTAAAACTACCGCACTAATACAATCGCTTTGGGAGAAAACATACCCTGAGTATGCATATACAAGTCATTTTGTCGATGAAACCATCGAACGGTTTTATGGGCAGGAGAAACAACTTTCCTTGTTATATAAAATATTTGCCTGCATCGCTATTTTTATTTCCTGCCTTGGTTTGTACGGATTGGTGTCTTATATGGCCACTCAAAAAACAAAAGAAGTCGGTATTCGCAAAGTATTAGGTGCATCTATTGGCAATATAGTGTTCATGTTTTCAAAAGAGTTTACAGTATTAATTGGAATCGCATTTGTGTTGGCAGCACCGTTATCATGGTATATAATGAGTAAATGGCTGCAAAATTTTCAATTCAGGATTGATATTGGAATAGGTGTTTTTGCACTGGCTATTGTTGTTTCATTGGTTATTGCATGGATAACGGTGGGGTATAAGGCAATTCGCGCAGCAATTGTCAACCCTGTTAAGTCTTTACGAACGGAATAAGTAGAAGTTTGCAGTTACTGGTTTGTGGTTTATAGTTTATGGCCTGCCTGCCGGTAGGAAGGTTTGTAGTTTTTTAACGTTGTAAAAGTGAAAAAAATGGCAAGCATTTATTGTTACTAAATAATTTTAGATTTTCAGGAACGGTAAACTACAAACCATAAACCACAAACTATTTAATAGAAAAGATTAAAAAATTCTGTCATGTTCAAGAATTATCTCATCATCGCCTGGAGAAATTTAAAAAGAAAAAAAAGTTTTTCTTTTTTAAATATTGCTGGCCTTTCTATAGGAATGGCCGCCGCAATCCTCATCATCTTATGGATAGAGGATGAGGTTAGCTTTGACAGATTTTATAAAAATCAAGCTACTATTTACCAGGTCTGGAACCGTTACCAGCAAGAAGGTAAAATAAGCTGCTGGAACAATACCCCAAAGCCAATGGCGCGGGCCATACAAACCGATTATCCTGAAGTAGAAAGAGCAGTTCGGGTAAGTTTTATGCCTCCCGTATTATTTAGCCTGGATGATAAACGAATGAGTGCCCGAGGGAATATAGTTGATTCCAATTTTTTTCAACTATTCTCTTTCAGCCTGATAAAAGGTAATGCTTCTTCGGTTTTAAATAATAGTTATTCAATTGTTTTAACTGAAAAATTAGCGAAGCAATTATTTGGCAATGAAGACCCCATAGGTAAAATAATCAAAATTGATAATAGTGAGAACGTTACTGTAACCGGGGTAATGGCAAATAAGCCATCGAATACAAAATTTGAATTTGAATTCTTATTACCCTGGTCCTATGCAAGAGTTAAAGGTTGGGATGATAGCGAATGGGGTAACAATTCAGTGGATACTTATGTGCAATTAAAGAAAAACGCAAGCCTTGCTTCCATCGAACCCAAGATTAAAACAATGCGTATTAAGTATGATAAAGACGATCCAAAAATAGAAACATTTCTTTATCCTGTTTCCCGTTCCCATTTGTATGCAACATTTGAAAATGGAAAGGAAGCGGGCGGACCAATTGAAATAGTTCGCATATTTGGAATCATTGCATCTTTTATTTTGCTGATTGCCTGTATAAACTTTATGAATTTGAGTACAGCAAGAAGTGAAAAGCGCGCAAAAGAAGTGGGTGTTCGAAAAGTGGTTGGCGCGCAAAAGGGTTCAATAATTGCACAGTTCCTGGGTGAATCTGTATTATTTGCTTTAATTGCTGGCATAGTTGCATTGGTAATAGTTCAGCTTTCCTTATCTTTTTTCAATACCCTGGTGGGTAAAGAACTGTTTTTACCATTTGCTAATACAAATTTCTGGCTCCTTGGTTTTGCTTTTATAATTCTTACCGGATTATTGGCCGGTAGTTATCCGGCTCTATACCTATCTTCTTTTCGGCCGGTAGCTGTTATCAAAGGAACCTTCAAAGCTTCCAGTTCCCTAATTACCCCAAGAAAAATTTTAGTGATAAGTCAATTCACCTTTGCCATTTTATTGATCATTGCAACGATTGTAGTAAGAGAGCAAACGAAAAACGCTCAGGATAGAGAAGTAGGTTATTCGCGTGATAACCTGGTCTATCATTTTATGGAAGGTGATGTTGAAAAAAATTATATGCTTATTAAAAACGAAATGATTACTTCTGGTGCTGTGTTATCTGTTTCCAAAACAAGTGCACCCATAACCGAAGGTTGGAGTAATACATGGGGTATCGAATGGCAGGGGAAAGATCCTCAGGACAAGCGTGTAATTGACCGTTATATTGCCGATGATGCGATTGCTAAAACAACCGGAATGCAAATTGTTGCAGGAAGAGATCTTAACCTGGCCGCTTATCCAACAGATTCATCAGCCGCTTTGTTAAATGAATCGGCCGTAAAAGTGATGGGTTTCAAAGAGCCCATTGGACAAGTTGTAAAAGACATGGGGATAGACTGGCATATAGTAGGAGTAGTAAAGGACTTTATACTAAGATCTCCCTATCGTCCAATAGATCCGATGTTTATTGCAGGTGCCAAGGGATGGTTTAATGTAATTC
>JBJXDV010000194.1:0-11044 GCA_046153465.1 Chitinophagaceae bacterium | reverse complement strand
CTTTTTATATAACTATCCAGCGCCACATACATTCCAATAATCTCTTCCTTATTGACTTTCATTCCTCTTCCGATATTTCCTCCACTAGGGGGGCCGTTCAATCGTGCCGCTGCAATCAATTCTTTTTTACCCATCAGTATACCTGTGCTTTGCGGGCCACACATGGCTTTACCCCCGGAGATACAGACAAGATCGAATCCCATCTCATTATATTTCCAAAGATTTTCCACCGGGGGTACATCTGCTGCAATATCGTTCATCGTTGGAATACCATGTTTTTTCGCAAGAGCAAGCCATTCTTTGTGTTGAATTTTTCCAACCGGTGCTTCCCTGTTCAGAAACCATAACAAGGCTGTTTTTTCATTGATAGCTGCTTCGGCTTCTTCTAATGTTTCAACAGAAATTATAATTGCACCGGTATTGGTGAGTGCATGATGATATCCATTGATATGACTTTTTTGAATAATCACTTCCGATTTCATGCCGGTACCTTCTAGCTTTGGCAGGGCCGCCACTTTTTTAGGGTCCATGCCTGTTAATACACCCGCCATACCTAATACTAACGCCGACCAACATCCGGCAGTAACCATTGCAGCTTCTGCATGGCACATGGCAGCTATCTTCTCACCCACCTTCGTTTGTACCTCTTCCAGCATTACGTACTCCTTCGCACTATTGTTGATAGCCTCTATCACTTCAGGCGGCATTAATGAAGCCGTCATCGAAGTATAATTACCCGCGGCGTTGATAAACGTTCGAAGGCCCAGCTCTTTAAATAGATCTCGTTTTACTCCCGTAATGGATGCCTGGGCAGATTGAGAAGGAATAATAGTACTAAGTATTCCTCCTGAAAAAGGTAATACCGAAATGCCTTTAAGAATGTCTCTGCGTTTCATATTATTATTTTAGCGTTAATTAATTTTTTCAATTCATGAACAGCCAATTTTCTGAAAATTGAAAGATACCAGTATATTCTTCTTCAGCGATTGTTCAGATTTTTAAGCTTTAATTATTCTAATATACGATGGTTTAGGCGATAGGCAGCTTTCTTTCAACTTTTTTCGAAGAGTAATTTAGCAAGAATAATTAAATGGAATGGTTGGGTTATTTTTTTCAGACATTGCGTCAATAAAGGAATTATTATACTACTTCTAATGAGTCTGAAACTTTCTTTATTCACTTTACCGGCTGGTTAATAGCCGTACTTCCATTTTTCTTCAACATTCATTTCGTACTTTACTGCAAATTAGTTCGGTGAAAATTTTAATCATAGAAGATGAGAAGGCATTGGGTGAAAGTATGGCCACTTACCTGAAAGGGCACGATTATATATGTGAGATGGCTACTGATTTCAATACCGCTATCGAAAAAACAGAAATTTACAATTACGATTGTATTTTGCTGGATATTACCATTCCCGGCGGCAGCGGACTTTCTGTTTTAAAAGAATTAAAGGCAAATAATAAAATGGATGGGGTATTGATAATCTCTGCCAAAAATTCCCTTGAAGATAAAGTAGCTGGGCTGATGCTCGGTGCTGATGATTATTTGGCCAAACCATTTCATCTGTCCGAATTAAATGCAAGAATTGCTGCTATTATCCGGCGAAAACAATTTGGAGGCAGCAGTATTATACACTTAAACAATATGGCTGTTGATACCCAGGCAAAAGTTGCTACTATCAATAATAAACCACTCGATCTTACCCGAAAAGAATTTGAATTACTACTTTATTTTGTAAGCAATAAGCGAAGAGTGATATCAAAAAATGCTATTGCAGAACATTTATGGGGAGATGAAATGGAAGGGAATCTCGATTTCATTTATACGCATATCAAAAACCTACGAAAGAAATTAATAGAAGCAGGTGCGGTCGACTATATAAAATCAGTTTATGGGATGGGTTATAAATTTGCAGACGAGTAAAAAATTTCTAACAGGTAATTGCATATAAATTTTCTTTGACGCCCGAAAGTTAATAAATAGTACTTGAAATTACTATCGAAATACAATAGGATAAACATGATGGTAACCATTGCCGTATTAGTTATCGGTGGACTGAGTTACTATTTTATTCTTCACTTTTTACTTCTTAACCAGTTGGATAGCGATTTGAAAGTAGAGGAGCAGGAAATAGTAGATTATGTGCGAACAAACAATATACTGCCCCAGGCAGCGAATTATAAGGACCTTAAAATAGCCTTTCAACCTACCGTGGTTACTGTTAAACGAACGATCAAGAGCAGGCATTTTTTTAACAGGAATGAAGATGAAAATATAGCTGTCCGGCAATTAATTTTTCCAATATCTGTATCTGGAAAATTGTATAATGTTTTCATTTCAAAATCACAGAAAGAAACCGAAGATTTAATAATGTTGATTGTATTTATTACGTTAGGATTGGTAGCATTATTACTGATTGTTTTATTTATTATCAACCGGTTTGCACTAAACAAGCTCTGGTACCCCTTTAATAATACCATTCGTGAGCTAAAGAAATTTAATGTAAATACTAAATCTGCACTTGAACTAAGTAACAGTAATATCGACGAATTTACTGAGTTGAATAATGCAGTAACGAATATGCGAAATACGGTCATAAAAGATTATGAGGTTTTAAAAAATTTTACAGAAAATGCCTCACATGAAATTCAGACGCCATTGGCGATCGTAAATTCTAAATTAGAATTGCTGGTTCAAGCGGATAATTTTACGGAACTACAGATGCAGGATATTCAAACCATTCATGATGAAATTAGCCGTCTCTCAAAACTTAATCAATCTTTATTACTATTAACTAAAATTGACAACCAGCAATTTCAGGAAATTGAAAAAGTTGATCTGGTAAAAATTATAAATAAACTTTTGAATAATTATGAAGAACTACTTTCCGCAAAACAAATAAAACTTACAAAAAATATAAGTGATACGTACCCGGTTTTGATGAATGAAACAATGGCACAGATTTTAATTTCTAATTTAATTACAAACGCTATCAAGCACAATATCGCCGATGGTTCGATAAATATTACGCTAGTCGAAAACAAATTAGTGGTTGGCAATACGGGCACAACGCTTAATTGCGACCCGGATGAATTGTTCGAACGGTTTAAAAAAGATAAGGTAAATTCTGAATCATTAGGATTGGGTTTATCTATTGTAAAAAAGATATGTGAGCGGTATCATTTTAGGGCTGACTACAATAATAATGGAGAGTGGCATATTTTATCGATTACCTTTTCAAATTCGGCTAATTTCTCTCTTTAACTTCAATTTCCCTACAGATTCAGGTTCTAGGTTTGAGATATTATCGAAAATTTTAAATAAGTAAAAATGAAAAAATTAATATTGATTTCTGCGTTGATTGCGGCAACCGGATTTTCGGGCAGTGCCCAAAAAACAGATGCCTCCAGGGTTCCCGCGGCTGTAAAAACTGCTTTTACAAAACAGTATCCGGGAGTAACCGTTAAATGGATAAAAGAGGATGGTAAGTATGAAGCTGAGTTTAAACAAAAAGGTAATGCGATGAGTGCTTTATTTGAAGCAAGCGGTACCATGGAAGAAAGCGAAATGGATATAAAAGTATCTGACTTGCCTGCCACTGTTTTAGCTTATGTAAAAGAACATTATGCCGGTAAAAAAATTAAAGAAGGTGCAAAAATTACCAAAGCAGACGGCTCTGTAATTTATGAAGCAGAAGTAGATGGCAAAGATGTACTATTTGATGCAAGTGGGAAATTTCTTAAAGAAGTAAAAGGGTAATATCATTTAAACCGGGAGATTTAAAACTACCCACTTTTTATTTTTAATCTTAAAAAAAAATAATGAAAAAATTATTTCTTTTAGTAGCATGTACTATTGCATTCGTATCCATAGCAGATGCACAACCGGTAACAGGCTTACAAGTGATAAATACTTTTCATATAGCAAGTGCAGGTGGGTGGGATTATTTAGAAGTGGGCCCTGTAAATGACTGGCTGTATGTGAGCCATGGCGCACAGGTAAATATCATCAATAAAAAAAATGGTGACTCAGTTAGTATTATAGAAAATACTACCGGCGTACATGGTATTGCTTTTGATGTAGTGAATAAAAAAGGCTTTACCAGTAACGGAAGAATAAATACAGTTACTGTATTTGATATGAATACAAATAGAGTACTGGGTCAAATTGCAACGGGGCAAAATCCAGATGCCATCATGTATGAACCATTTTCCAAAATGATTATTACCTGTAATGGCCGCAGTAAAAATTTAACCATTATTGACCCTGTTAAAAATAAAGTTATTGATAGTGTTGCTATTGGAGGGAAACCAGAAACAGCGGTTAGCGACGGTATGGGCAGGCTGTTTGTAAATAATGAAGATAAAAATGAAATTGTAGTGGTGGATACTAAAACATTTAAGGTATTGCATCACTGGAGTATTGCACCCGGTGAAGGACCAACCGGGCTTGCTATTGATAAATCTACTAATAGATTATTTGCCGGCTGTGAAAAATTATTAATGGTAGTAGATGCAGCCAATGGAAAGGTGATTGATAAAATTACCATTGGCGATGGTTGCGACGGGGTAGCATTTGATCCATCTACCAATACTATTTTTACGTCAAATGGAGCCGATGGAACAGTTACGGTTATTCATGAAGAAACTGCCAATAAGTTTATAGTTATAGATAATATCGTAACAAAAAAAGGAGCAAGAACGATTACACTTGATAAACAATCGCACTTACTTTATTTGCCTACTGCAGAATTTGAAGCGTCGGTCCCTAATCAACAGGGCAGACCCAAAATGATACCGGGTACTTTTCAGGTATTAGTAATAGGTAAAAAATGAGTAACCGCATGGTAATAGCAAGGTATTGTATTTTATTTCTTTTTTTCCTTTCTGCCGGCTCTTCGGTATCTGCACAAAATAAGCAGTTAGACTTTTTTATTAAAGAGGGGTTAAATAATAATCCGGCTCTTTCGGAGATTAATAATCTGCAACAATATTTTCACATTCAAAACGAATTTATTACTGCGCAAAATAAAAAGCCACAAGTAAGTTTTACCGCCGATTATTTATTCGCTCCTTTCTTTTTTGATAATGGCCGGCCAATCAGTATCACCACGGCTCCTTCTTCTAAAGCATTTGGTTATGATGCTGCATTAACAAATGGAGGATTATACAGTGCGCAGGTAAACCTTGCTATTCCGCTATTTAATACGGGTATTGTAAAAAGATTGTACGAGCAAAATAAAATCGAAGCTGATATTTCAACGTACAGTCGTAATCAAATTGAACATGATATTATAAAAAATATAATAGACCAATACATAGTTACTTACCAGTTTCAGCAACAAGCGGGGTATCTGCGAATAATTATTAACCAGTTAGAGGGCCGTAAACCCCTGGTAGCTGCACTCGTAACGCAGGGCTTGTTGCAGCAAAATGATTTCTTATTATTGGATATTCAATTAACTACTAACAGCAATGACTTAAAACAACTTCAGTTTGCGTATAACAATGGAATTGCATTATTAAAAAATCTTTCCTTTATTAGCGACACAACTCATTTTGAATTGGATAAGCCTTTAATTACTATCAAGCCGATAACAACAGTGTATAATTATATACAAAAATTTAAACTCGACAGTTTGAATTTAGTGGCCCGGCAAAATGTTTTTAATAATAGATACAAACCCCAGGTAAGCTTACTTGGCTCAACTGGCATTAATGCTGCCGGTATAAGTAATATCCCTCATAATATTGGGTTAAGCGCAGGCGTACATGTGAGTATACCCATTAGTGATGGTCATCAACGTACCCTCTACGAAAAGCAAAATTCACTTCTTTTAAAAAATCAACTGGTATATTTTAATAGTGCTGCTTTAATTCAGCAAAATAATTTGAGGTATGCTAAACAGCAGATTGAACAATGGCAACAAACAATTGAAATGGCTGTAGCACCCATACAAAAGCAAGAATTGCTGTTAGAGATAATAAAAGATAAAGTAGTTAAAGGACAGGTAAGTGTAATGGATTATATCAACGCTTTACAGGAATATGCTTTTTTGCAAAAAAATAAGGCAATTGCTGAAACCAACCTTTTGTTATATATAAACCAATATAATTATTACAACTGGTAAACAATGCTAAGCATGAATTCAAATAGAACTTTGTTTTTTATACTATATCTATGTATGATAGTTTTTATATCTTGTTCGAATGTACAAACAACCGAAGAAGATGGCGCTGTAACCGTAAAAACTACGGTAACGTTTACGCTGCCAACTAAGCAGGGTTTTACAGATTATATCCAATTAAATGGAAATACACAATTTCAAAAAAAATTAGTGATTCGCTCCACTATTACCGGTTATATAACTAATATGCGTTGGAAAGCGGGCGATCATATTTCGCCAGGCACCCTGTTTTGCAATATTCAAACGAAAGAGCAGAATGCTTTGAAGAATATTGACAGTAATGAACCTTCTCTTAAGCAATTTCAAAAACCCCTAACTATTTTTGCAAATGCATCCGGCATATTTACAGCGGTTAATTATAGCAATGAAGATTTTGTGAATGAAGGAGATATTTTAGCTACCATTACGGATCCTTCTTCGATGATCTTACTGGTAAATGTACCCTACGAGTATCATCAATTTGTATATAAAGGAAGAACCTGTTCTATAACCTTTCCAGACGGAAAAATAATAAATGCAATAATTCAGGAGGAAGTTCCAATTGTTGAGGCGGTTTCTCAAACACAGTCTTTTTTGATTCGCTTTCCGGGCAATCGCCTGTTACCGGAGAATATGAATTTGATTGTTCATATACCTTTAAAACAAAAACAAAACGCTATTTCATTGCCTTTAGAAGCTATTCAAACCAACGAAACACAGGATGAATTTTGGGTAATGAAATTGATAGGTGATTCACTCGCTTTACGGGTACCAATAACCGTTGGCTTACAAAACGATTCATTGCGAGAAGTTATTTCGGGTGTAGAAATCAATGATAAAATAATTGTAACGGGGGCCTACGGCTTAACTGATTCATCATTGGTGAGAGTACAATCAGAAAAAGAATAAGAATAAGAATGCAGCAATACCATTTTCACCATAAAAAAACATTACTTGGATTAGCAGTGCTTTTACTACTATCTGGTTTTTTTTGTTTTTCCAAATTAAAAACCGGACTCTTTCCAGATATTACTTTTCCTAAACTTAAAGTTATTGCCGATGCCGGGCAGCAACCTGTTGATAAAATGATGGCAGCCGTTACCATTCCGTTAGAAAATATTATTAAGCGAACAGAAGGCTTAGATTACATACGTAGCACCACAGCAAGGGGTAGTTGTGAAATCTCTGTGTTTTTAAAATGGGATGCCAATGTTGACCTGGCCCGTTTGCAGGTAGAATCGCTAATAAATGATGTACGCGGCAATTTGTTAACCGGCACACAAATTACCGTGGAGAAAATGAACCCTTCCATTTTGCCAGTAATGGGATTTAGTTTAGAGGGTAATCGCAGCCCTATTGAATTAAAAAAGATTGCCTTATTACAGATAAAGCCTTTTTTGGCAGCTACTCCAGGCGTATCAGATGTTGCGGTTATTGGTGGCAAAACAAAAGAATACCAATTGCTGCTAAAACAAGATAAACTTACAGAACTGGGAATAACGCCCCAACAAATAAGTAGGGTTGTTGGGCAAACAAATGTATTGCAATCAAACGGCTATATAAGTGATTATAACCGGCTGTATTTAACCATAACAGATAATGCCATTGATAGTAAAACCGAATTGGAAAATTTGGTAATTGTAAATTCTGCTAAAAGAGTAGTACTGTTAAAAGATATTGCAGAAGTAAAAATTGCAGAAACTAAAGAGTATGTAAAAATAAATGCGAATGGAAAAGATGTACCCTTAATTGCAATTATAAAACAATCCACCGCAAATCTGATTGAAGTAAACGATGGCGTTTTAAAACGGGTAAAAGAATTAGAAACCATTTTACCAAAAGATGTAAAAATTAAACCTTATTATTTGCAAGCCGATTTTGTAAATGAAAGTGTAAAAAGTATTGAAGATGTTTTGTGGATAGGGTTGGTGCTGGCAATAATTGTAGTAATTGTTTTTTTACGCTCGTTTAAATCAAGCCTGGTAATACTCTTAACGATCCCTACCATTTTGGGTTTAACACTCGTTTGCCTTTATGCTTTTGGCTATACATTTAATATAATGACTTTAGGTGCAATTGCTGCCGCCATTGGTTTAATGATTGATGATGCTGTAATTGTAGTTGAACAGATACACAGGAGTCATGAAGAGAATCCTGGTGAAGAGATGCCTCGTATTGTAAGCAAAGCCATCAAGTATTTATTTCCGGCAATGGTTGGATCGTCATTAAGTACTATTGTAATTTTTATTCCATTTATTTTAATGAGTGGTGTGGCCGGTGCCTATTTTAAAGTGCTTGCTTTTACCATGATTATTACTTTATCAGCATCTTTTATTGTTACCTGGTTGATATTACCTGCATTGTTTTTATCGTTCCCCTATAAAATAAAAAATACGATACCAAAAAATCTAATTAATAAATCAATAGAGAAAAAGTCGACGGAAAAGGGTGGTTGGATTCGGTTCTTTATCCGCCATTCTTATATTAGTTTTTTGTTTGCACTTGGCTGTATAATTATTATTTATGTACTTCCGGGAAAAATGCCCTCTGGCTTTCTGCCCGAAATGGATGAAGGCGGTATTGTACTTGATTTTTTTAGTTCGCCAGGAACAACTTTAGAAGAAACAAACAGAATGCTGAAAGAAGTGGATAAGATTATACAGCAACAACCTGAAGTGGCTAAATACAGCCGCCGATTAGGAACACAAATGGGCTTTTTTATAACCGAACCTAATAATGGCGATTATTTAATACAACTAAAAAAAGACCGTAATAAAACCACCGACGAAGTATCGGCTGAATTAAGAAAAAAAATAGAAGGAGTATTGCCGCAACTAACGGTTGAATTTGGGCAGGTAATTGGCGATATGCTGGGAGATTTAATGAGCAGTGTAGAACCTATTGAAATAAAAGTTTATGGCGATAGCCAGGTAAAATTGCAAGAGCTTTCCCGGCAGGTAAAAAATATTCTTGATAGTGTACAAGGAACGGCCGATGTTTTTGACGGTATAAAAATTGCCGGTCCGGAAGTGCTGGTACAACCAGATGTGGCAAGGCTGGCACAATTTGATATATCGCCATCCGATTTTCAATTTCAGTTACAAACACAGTTGGAAGGAAACGTGATCAGTACTATTATGGAAAGAGAGCAGATAGTAAATATTCGTATGCTATACCCTAATGCACAACGTACCAATGTAAATTCATTACAAAATGGAAATATATTTTTACCGAATGGGTTATTAAAACCTATCAGTACGGTAGCCACTATTAAAATGGAAGCAGGTGTTGCCGAAATAGAAAGAGAAAATCAAAAAATGATTGGTGTAATTACTGCCCGGTTGGAAAATCGTGATTTAGGCAGTACCTTAAAAGATATTCAAAAAGATATTAAAGAAAAACTTTCCTTACCACCGGGATATCACCTGGAATATGGAGGTTCTTATGCTCAGCAACAAAAGGCTTTTAGGGAGTTGCTGTATATTTTAATAGCCGCTTGCATCCTTGTTTTTATTGTATTACTGGCTCTGTTCAGAGAATTTATTATTTCATTTTTTATTATCTTATTGGCGGTATCGGGTGTTGCAGGATGTTTATTGGCCCTCTATCTTACCAATACGCCGTTAAATGTAGGAAGTTATACCGGCATCATTATGATTGTAGGCATCATTGGTGAGAATGCCATTTTTACTTACCAGCAATATATACACGCAAAACAAACAATGAATACTACGGAAAGTATTGTTTTTGCTATTAGTGCCAGGCTTCGCCCAAAATTGATGACCGCCTTTGGAGCTATTGTAGCATTACTACCATTGGCAATGGGCATTGGAGCCGGTGCTCAGTTGCATCAACCGCTTGCTATTGCAGTTATTGGTGGATTGTGCATAGCCATACCCTTATTATTAATCGTATTGCCTGCATTTTTAAAATTGATAGCAAGAAAATAATTCATTTTATATAACCATATTTTTGTAACAACAACTCCCCATCCTTAATTAGCCCTATGCCAGGTGCGTAAAATTTATAACTTATATCAGCAGGTTCAAGCGGTGTTGTTTCTTCGATCTTTAAAACATTGAAATATTTTCCTGCCGGAGTTTTCATCATTTCATTAATACTTATTATTTCTGCCCTGTCCATCGCAATGCCAGGAGCAATTTCCTGATAGTATCTTGAACCTAACAGGAAAAGGCCGGGTAAACCAATGCCGGCCTTATTAGAACCTTCTGCTATCCAGGCACCCTCATGATTTATTACTTTATCGTTTTTATATATGTCAACCTCTTCACCAAAATAAAAGATGCTGCTTGTTTGTTTACAGAAGGCAAAGAAATTTCTTGAAATCTCCACTGTCTTACCATTTATAGATTCATTTTCTTCAACTATTCTTGTCTCCACGTTTCCAATAAGTTTCGTTTCATTTAATACTGTAATAACCAAACGGGTGGTATCTTTTTTTTCAGCGCCTTCGAGTACTAACTGGTAGCCTGGTTCAAGAATAAAATAAGTATTTCGGCCAATGGTTGTAAAGGAGCAACTATCTTGCATCAGCGTAGTTTTAAATATATTGACTACCGGCTTACGCTTAATTTGTGTAAAACCTATAAAATTAAAAGCTCCTGTCAAAAAGATAAAAGCACAACAATATATTTTTTTCATTTAGTTACTTTTAGAATTTATAAACGGCCCCGATTCCCATTCCAACGGTATAGGGATACGTTTTTACTACATTGCCTTTATTAACGGGCCCTAATGAATATTTAAAATAAGGCAGGGCAATAATGCTCCAGTTTTTGGATACTTGATATTGTACTTCAGGGATCACAAGCAAGCTTGTACCAATTTTTTTTATACTGTCTAATTAGGTGATGA
>JBJXDV010000193.1:0-7721 GCA_046153465.1 Chitinophagaceae bacterium | reverse complement strand
TGTTGAAATAAATGGATCGTTGACGGGATCGAGGACTTTGGTGGTATAAGGATCAGCTATTTTCAATGATCCGTTTACAACATATTGATAAGCATATTCTGTTCCTGGTACAAGACCGGTAATCCGTATCCAATGCCTTAATCCATCCGGGGTTTTGTTCATCTGGTAGTTGGCATTTTCTAACCAGTTATTAAAATCGCCAATTACAGAAACCCTTCCTTTATTAGGTGCATATAAAACAAGTATTGCAGAGGTATCGCCTGGTTCATAATTAATGCCATCTTTTACTCCAGCAGGAAGAGGTAATATGTTTACCGACGGAGCCACAAAGAAGTTAATAGTATCAGAAATGGTAATTGCACCTTCTATAGCCCTCGCAACAATTTGCTGATTACCCGATGCAGCGATAACTACAGAATCCAAAATAGCATTGGAAGAAGAAACCGCATTCGTTTGCACGCCATTGAAAAATGTTTTTAAATCGGCTGTACGATTGCTGAGCCATGCAATTCGCAGGGTATCACCAATATTTTTTGAGATTGGTTCAGGTATCGGGATATAACGTGGCTCCGTAGCCGGTAAAATATATTTTCCGGCTAGCTCAGCTCCGAACACAGGAATATACATATCACTTGCGTCGGCATTCCGTTGAACAGTATTTCCGTTTCCACTGCGAAATAAAATTGCAATTTTTTGAATTGTTTCCGCTGCCGGTACGCCAAAAAATGTACGAATATTAGTGATGGTATACTGATATTTATTATTCCCTAAAGAAGTGGCTCTTGCTGCCGCATTAGTGGTTGCCCAAACGAACTTCACATATTTCCAGTCGGCAGAGCCTGTACTTAAATTTGTGATTACACCCACATGAACATATACATCTGTTGTATTGGCATAATTAAACAAGCCCTGATTACCTTTTGAACAATCAACAGTTATGGAAATTCCGGAAGTATCTTTTGGGAAGGCAGGGCCAGTTGAAAGTAGTTGACCAACAACCATATTAACATACACCATGCTAAGCAATAGGAGAGAAGATATCTTCAACATAGGAATTGATTTGAAGTTGAATTTACATATAAATTAATCAAATTCATAATGTAGTTGATTGTTCTACATAAAATAAATTGTATTAAACAATAAAAATATTATGTACGAAAATCAGGCCTGATTCAAAAAAATAGCTATGTATCTTCCACTATTTGATAGGCGTAAAAATATCATCGCAATTGCAAAAAGAATTTTTTGAAAAGTCAGTCCGAATTTTTCCATTTCTACTTTTATAATATTTGAACTATTGCCCGATAAATTATTAGCCAGCATCGATGTATCTTTAGTAAAAGACAGGTTATGTATTCATCCGGCAAAACCCGCCAGCTACAGCAGCTAACGGCTGAACTTCTAAAAAAAACCAGTTCTAGAAATACGGTAGATACCCGGTTAAATGGGTCCCTGCAGGAAGTTCTTCGTTTTCATGAGTACAGGTATTATATTTTAAACGAACCATTGATTGCAGATGCTGAGTACGATCAGCTATTCAAGTATCTTGAAAAAACCGAAGAAGCAGATCCATCGCTCATAACCGCCGATTCTCCTACACAACGAGTGGCTAAGGGACTCACTAAAGAATTTGCAACGGTTCAGCACCTGGTGCCCATGCTTTCGCTTGAGAATTCTTACAATGCTGAAGATCTTATTGATTGGGATCGAAAAGCAAGAGAATTATCGGGGCTCAAAGAACTGGAATATTGTATTGAGCCAAAATTTGATGGTGCCAGTATTTCGTTGATCTATGAAAACAATCTTCTTGCCAGGGGGGCAACAAGAGGTAACGGTGAAGAGGGCGATGAAATTACTACCAATATAAGGCAGATAAGATCCGTTCCACTTTCTGCTTCATTTTCAAATTATGGGGTTGAGCAAATTGAAATAAGAGGCGAAGTATTACTAACTAAAAATAATTTCAAAAAATATAATGAGCAGTTGGCTGCTCAAAATTTACCGCCCTTAGCAAACCCTAGAAATGCAGCGTCTGGTTCATTACGTATAAAAGATCCTAAAGAAGTGAGTCGCAGAAACCTGGAGGCATTTTTATACCACATAAGTTTCTATACTCACCCCAACGCCACAGTGCACGAAAATTTAAGAACACATAGTGGTTGCCTGGAGCTGCTATGGGAGCTAGGGTTTCGAAGCCCCTTAAAAGAAATGAAAGTAGTAAAAGGGATAGAAGCTGTTGTCGACTATTGCCAGTCGTTTGAATCTGGCAGAGACAATCTTCCCTATGAAATTGACGGTATGGTAATTAAAGTAAATGATATTGAACTTCAGGATAAATTAGGAATGACCTCCCACCATCCACGCTGGGCAATTGCCTTTAAATTTAAAGCTAGGCAGGCGACCAGTAAGCTAATTGCGGTAGAGTTTCAGGTGGGCAGAACAGGGTCGATAACTCCCGTAGCTAAAATTGAACCCGTTCCTCTCGGAGGAGTTACTGTTTCTTCCATTTCATTATTTAATGAAGAAGTGATAAAAGAAAAAGACCTGCTAATTGGTGATACATTATTAGTGGAGAGGGCCGGTGATGTAATCCCCTATATTGTAAAATCACTGGCAGAATTAAGAACGGGAAAAGAAAAATCAATTGTTTTTCCTACACGCTGCCCTGTTTGTAATTCAAAACTTGAGAAACCACTTGAAGAAGCTGTTTGGAGATGTAATAACTATGATTGCCCTGCGCAGGTAGTAGAGCGTATTATTCATTTTGCAAGTAAAGACGCTATGGACATACGAGGTTTTGGAGAATCAATAATTCGAAAATTCTATGAACTGGGCTTTATTAAAAATATCCCCGACGTCTATACGCTTCCATTTGAAAAAATAAAAGGATTAGAAGGGTTTGCGGAAAAAAGTATTTCCAACCTGCAAAAAGCAATTGAAAACTCAAAAGAGCAGCCTTTACATCGACTTATTTTTGGTTTAGGTATTAGGTATGTGGGTGAAACTACCGCAAAAGTATTAGCACAAGTGACCAATCATCTGATGGATTTTAAGGAAAGATCGATTGAAGAATTACAGTCAATGGAAGATGTAGGGCCCAAAGTAGCTGGAAGTATCTACCAATTCTTTCACAATAAAGATTCGATTAAATTGCTTGAAAGCCTTGAAATTCTTGGGTTGAAACTAAAAAATGAAAAAAAACAAGTGCCTGTTACCGGTAATTTATCGGGTAAAACATTTCTGTTTACCGGAACACTTCCCACCTTGAAACGAAGCGTGGCAGAAGGAATGGCCGAGGCCCGTGGAGGTATACTATTAAGTGGGGTAAGCAGTAAACTTGATTATTTGGTGGTTGGGGAAGATGCCGGATCGAAACTGGAAAAGGCAAAAAAGATCAATTCTGTAAAGATTATTAGCGAGTCGGAGTTCTTAGAACTCCTCCAATAAAAGAAACTTTAATAATCGTATGCGCGAAATCGTTTATCTTTTCATTAACTTTATAAAAAAGGAAAAGCGATGGTAAAAAAAATCACTGGTGAATCTTGGAAAGGACTTCAATTTCCGGGATGGAAACACCTCCGTAAAAAGTATGCATTGTCGTCTCATGGGCGTATTGCCAGTTATTACAGCGATGTAACAGCCGACGGCAAATTATTAGAAGGGTCACTAACTACCGGTTACAGAACCCTTAATCTTCACAGACCAGGAAACAATGGAACCTTGTACATTCACCGCGAATTGGCAAGACTGTTCATTTCCAAAAAAACACCGAAGCATAAGTATGTGGTTCACGTTAATCACAACAAGCTTGACAATTCGGTGAAGAATTTGAAATGGGCCACGCTGGAGCAGATGATTGAACACCAGCAAGGCAGTCCTGCAAAAATTGCTTATAAAATTGTACAGGCAAACCGCACTGTTGGACTTAAGCTTAATGCTGGCCAGGTTACAAGCATTAAGAAAGTTCTTAAAGACAAAAACCGTAAGATCACCATTAAAAAACTTGCGGAAAAGTATCGCGTTAGTGAAATGACGATGTACCGCATTAAAAGTGGTGAAAACTGGGGGCGGGTAAAATCCTGATAACTGTTAACACAGAAAAGCCAACCATGCATGCGACCATGGTTGGCTTTTTGTTGCTCGAAAATTATTTTTACAACATCGTGCTTACCTTTATTCCTTATTTATGTTACAGGCTACCACCATTAAATTTTTGAAAGACTTAAAAAAGAATAATGATAAATCCTGGTTTGATAAGAACCGTTCCAACTACGAAAATGCAAAAGCAGATTTTGCAGAATTTATTCAGTTGTTAATTGATAAACATGGAAAAAATGATCAATCCATTGCTAACCTAAAGGCAAAGGAATGTATGTTTCGCATAAACAGGGATGTTCGCTTCGCAAAAGACAAGTCACCTTATAAAACAAATTTTGGCGCCAGTATTAATAAAGGAGGAAAAAAATCTACGCTTGCCGGCTATTATTTTCATTTGGAACCGGGAAAATCTTTTGCCGGTGGCGGAATGTATGCCCCGATGCCGGATGATTTAAAAAAAGTAAGACAAGAAATAGATTATAATTTTAATACATTTAAAAAAATAATCAACTCAAAAAAATTTAAATCGATTTTTGGCCATTTAGATAACAGCAAGGAGTATACTTTAAGCCGTGTTCCTAAAGGGTATGAAATCGATAATCCTGCTGCCGACTTCATTAAACTCAAAAGTTTTATTGCCTTTGTTCCTATTAGCGACGCAGATCTTTCTTCAAAAAACCTTGCAAAAAAAATAGTGGATTCATTCGAAGCCCTGAATCCACTTTTAAATTTTCTGAATGCAGCAATTGAAGAATAGCTAACAAAAAAATATTTATTAAAGAAGGCCTGCCTTCACCAGGTATTCCGCAATTTGCACTGCATTCGTAGCTGCACCTTTACGAAGGTTATCAGAAACCACCCACATATTTAATGTTTTGGGTTGAGTTTCATCTCTTCTCAATCTTCCCACAAATACATCATCTTTTTCATGCGCATCTTTCGGCATCGGGTATTGCTGTGTTGCAGGGTCATCTACAACCACTACTCCAGGGGCTGATTGTAATAATAATTTCACTTCGCTCAATTCAAATTCATCTTCAAATTCTATATTTATACTTTCGCTATGCCCTCCCATAACAGGTATGCGTACCGTAGTAGCTGTTACCCGAATTGAATCGTCGCGCATAATTTTTTTTGTTTCCAGTACCATCTTCATTTCTTCTTTGGTATATCCGTTTTCCAAAAAAACATCAATCTGGGGTATTGCATTTAAATCGATCGGATATTTATAAGCCATTGGATAGTCCGTGGCTATTCCGCCAACTGCTTTTGATCTTTCGCCATTTAACTGATCAACTGCCTTTACGCCTGTACCAGTAACACTTTGATAGGTACTAACTACAATTCTTTTACTCTTATATTTTTTATGCAGCGGGTTTAGTGCTACTACCATTTGAATAGTAGAGCAATTTGGATTGGCAATAATCCTATCTTCACGGGTAAGCGCATCCGCATTTATTTCCGGAACTATTAATTTTTTGGCAGGATCCATTCGCCAGGCTGAGGAATTATCAATTACTGTTATGCCAGCTTCAGCAAACCGGGGTGCCCATTCAAGGGAAGTACTGCCGCCTGCAGAAAACAACGCAATAGCAGGCCTTGCGGCAATCGCATTATCCATACTCACTACTTTATATTTCTTCCCTTTGAATTCAATTTCCTTTCCGATGGATCTTTCAGATGCAACCGGAATTAATTCACTGACAGGAAAATTTCGCTCGGCCAATACCTGTAACATTTTTGTGCCTACTAAGCCAGTGGCGCCAACTACTGCAACTTTCATGATTTACTCCTTTGCTTCTGGATCAATAGAGAAGCCTTTTAATGGTTACTAAAAAATGTTTTAATACGAAAATTCATGTTTTTTTTCTCTTTTAGAATAAGCTCAAAAAAAAGACCTTCCGGTAAGGAAGGCCTGTAGATCTTTTATATGGTAACATAAAGAACGCCGCCAACCTTCCCTCAGGACTGTTTCTTTGTGCGTTTGATATGTTTCAATGCTATCATCACTGTGGCAAAAATAACAGCACTTAGTAGTTTGAACAAATTTTTTATTTATTAGCCCTAACAACCGTTCATGTACAAACATTATTTTATACTTATTTTTGTGTTTGCAACAAACATAGTAGTTCTTCATGCACAACCACCTACACGTTTTACTATTTTAATTACTGAGCTATTTCCAGATCCAACCCCATCCATTGAATTGCCTGCCAGTGAATTTATTGAATTGAAAAATACTTCATCAAATGCAATTTCTTTACGCAATTGGAAAATCAGTGATGGCACCACTACGGGAGTAATCGCTAACAATTTCTTATTACAACCAGATAGTTTCGTCATTATCTGTGCATCAGCTACAGCAAATTTATTTGTCCCCTTTGGCAACACGATTGGTATCAGCGGCTTTCCTTCTTTAAATAATGAAGCTGATATCATTACGCTGTATTCGCCCGAAGGGTACATTATTCATTCAGTTAATTACACCAATAATTGGTACCAAAACGATTTGAAAGCAGCAGGAGGATGGACAATTGAAATGATTGATACAAAAAATCCCTGTGGTGCCAATACAAATTGGAAGGCGAGCATAAATGATAAAGGTGGAACACCAGGAAATAAAAATTCTATTGACGGAATTAATAAAGATGAGCAATCACCCGCTTTGATCAGATCTTATACAATCGATAGTATAACAATTGTTGCTGTTTTTGATGAAGCTATAGACAGTACCAGTGGTGCAACCATATCCAATTATCAATTAAATAATCCTGACTATAAAATTCAATATGCTAAACCAATAGCACCCTTGTTCACAGAGGTACAACTAAGATTAACCGTTGCCATGAAAGCATTCACAGTATACTCAATTACTGTAAAAAATATAAGCGATTGTACAGGAAATTCAATAGGCATTTTCAATGCTACTAAAACTGGTTTGCCAGTTGCAGCAGATTCAATGGATATTGTACTGAATGAGCTGCTTTTTAACCCGCCGCCAGATGGTAATGACTATATTGAGTTTTATAACCGCAGCAAAAATATTATTGATTGCAAACAATTGTATATTGGAAATAAAAGCAGCATAGGGAACATTAGTAACAGTAAACAATTAACTACTACTTCTTTTCTAATTTTTCCGGGAGAATATTTATTGGTCACGGAAAATAAAAAATGGCTACAACAACATTATAACGTAAAAGCACCTATGCAGGTTATTGAAATGAATGCATTACCTTCTCTTCCAGATGATCAAGGTAATCTATCATTACTTAATTTTCGCGGAGAAATAATTGACGGGCTTTCTTATAACCATCAATGGCATTTTGCGCTTATTGCCAATAAGGAAGGAGTTGCATTAGAAAGAATAAATTATCAACAACCCACCCAACTTAAAACCAATTGGACCTCGGCAGCATCTACTTCGGGATTTGGAACACCAACTTTTCAAAATTCTCAATTCGGAATTGAAGAACGAACAATATCTCAGGTAAATATCTCTCCAAAAATATTTTCACCCGATAATGATGGCGTTGATGATTTTTTGACGATTCAATGCCAACCTAACGAGCCGGGGTATGTGGCAACGATCCGTATTTTTGATGCAGCAGGAAGAAAAGTAA
>JBJXDV010000192.1:0-7161 GCA_046153465.1 Chitinophagaceae bacterium | reverse complement strand
CTTCCTCCGCAAACATGCCGACCGGCATAGCCCCTCCGGAGAAATAGAAATGTCGTTTATAAATATTCCTCCTGGTGTGCTGCCGCCTGATAATTACCTAACGGTGACCGATACTACTTTCCCTGATGGCGGTTTGATTAAAGATAAATTTCTTCATTACCTGGAAGTAAGTGGAACCGGAGATTATGGAGCAGGTGGAAAAATTACTATTAGAGGAGTGAGTTTAGTGTATACCTACTAAATTAATAAAATTGTGCCCTTCATTACCTGTTAGGAAGTATGGACATCATTATTTTCGAATAATAAAATTATAGAACCGTTAACTGTGAACGTAATAAATCCTCTTGCTCATCTCTTTTTCGAATAAGATGAAAAGAATTATTTATAACTAGTACTTCGGCTGGTTTATATCGGCTATTATAGTTCGATGCCATTTCGAAACAATAAGCACCGGCATTTCGAAATACGAGGTGATCATTCTCCTGTACTTCCGGAAGCATTCGGTCTTCAGCAAAGGTGTCGGTTTCACAAATATTTCCAACAACTGTATATTTTTTTTGAACACCATGGGGGTTTGAAATATTATCAATGGTATGATAGGCACCATAAAACATGGGGCGTATTAAATGATTGAGCCCGCTATCCACTCCTGCAAATAAAATTGGCCCTGATTGTTTCAACACATTTACTGCAGTAATGAAATGCCCCGCTTCACTTACCAAAAATTTTCCTGGCTCAAACCAAACCTTGAAACTCCTTTTATATTTTTCCTTAAAACCATCAAATGCAGCTTTTACTTTTTTTCCGAGCAGCTCTATATCTGTTCCTTCTTCGCCGGGTTGGTAGGGCACCTTAAACCCACCTCCAAGATCAATCACTTCGAGTTCTGGAAAAGATTGCGCTACTTCTAACAACACTTCAATTCCTTTAACAAACACTTCGACATCTTTTATTTCACTTCCCGTATGTATATGAAGCGTTCGTATGAAAATAGAATATTCTTTTACCAATTTCAGAACCTTGTCAATTTGTTCTAACGGAATACCAAACTTGCTGTTTGCATGGCCAGTTGATATTTTGAGATTGCCTCCCGCCATAATGTTCGGGCGTATCCGAATTCCTACAGGGTAGTTATGTCCAAATTTCTTTCCGAATTTCTCAAGATTCGATAAGCTGTCAATGTTAATATTAACTCCCAGTTCAGCAGCACTTTCAATTTCACTGAAATGAACATTGTTAGAAGTATATAAAATATTACCAGGCTCAAATCCCGCATGTATTGCTAACCGTACTTCATTAATGGAACTGCAATCGATATTGCAACCGATGCTTTTTATATAACGCAAGATGTTTAGGTTGGTAAGGGCCTTTGCTGCATAAAAGAACCGTACATCTGTACCTACAAATGCGTTTAGAAGGCGATCGTGTTGTTCCTTAATTTTCTCAGCATGGTACACGTACACGGGAGTACCAAAACTAGTTGCTATCTGCGATAAAACTTCATTAGAAAGTGGTGGAAGCATAAAGTGCGAAGATAAGTGATGAAGAGGACGTGGGATGTATCAAAAAATAAAAAGTCCGGAAGAATATCCCTTGTGTAAGAGATTTAATTCCGGACTCCTGTCAATAAAAAAATATCCTCTAACCGTTGGTTGAATTATTTTCTTCATCATCATCTTCTTCTTTTTCTTCTCTGTTCAATTCATCGTATGAGTTCTCATCGGACAATGTTGTTTCCTCATCAGGGACAGCCTCCACTAACAATTCACCTGTTTCTGTTACAACCAATGTTGAGGCGACAATATCTGCCGATTCTTCCTCCTCACTAAATATTTTTTCTTCAATCACTATTTCTGTTTCTTCCTGCATCATTGATTGATCGCCTCCCAGTGAAGTAGGATTAATAATTGATTCATCAAATATCTCTTTCAGTTTTGGCAAATCTTCCGAAGAATTAATACCGAAATAGTCCATAAAATTTTTAGAAGTAGCATACACCAGAGGGTGGCCGGGCAATTCTTCATTGCGTCCGGTTATTATTACAAGATCTTTTTCCAATAATTTTTGTACAGCATAATCACTGCTAACACCGCGGATGGCTTCTATTTCAGCTTTGGTTACCGGTTGTTTATAGGCGATGATCGACAACGTTTCTAAAGCTGCTGATGAAAGGCGCTTCAAAAATTTTTCACCATTTAGTTGAGCAATTGTTTTATGAAATTCTTTTTTAGTAAGAAATTGCCAGCCTCCACCACTTTGCCTTACTTCGAATGAATAAAATTCTGATTGGTATTTTTCAACAATACCTTCAATACAAGATTCCACCTGATCCAAATTTATTTTATCTTCCATAAAACCAAAAGCGTTATTGATCAGATCAGTGATCTCTAAAGAAGTCAGCGATTTTTCACTGGCAAAAATAAGCGACTCAATATGCGGAATAAGATTAGATATTTCCATAGCCAAAAACTTTACGATCAATTATTTTCAGTTCTATTAAAAATTTGAATTACTTAGTTGTGATTTGAGATGCATTTTATTCAGAATACATACACTTCTCGTTAAACAACACAACGAATGTACAATGAGGTAAACTAAATCGGGCTCCCAATTATTCACACCCTGTATGAATAACTTTATTTGTTTGAGGTTAAAATCGAAAGTCAAAAACTACTTTTTTCCACCATTGATAACGAAACTAACTTTCCACGTAAATGGCATAAACCTAGCCATTCAATGCGGCAGCCCCGCTAACAATTTCAGTAAGTTCGGTGGTAATGGCAGCCTGACGAGCCCTGTTGTAAGATAGCTTAAGCGCTTTCAGCAACTCCTGCGCGTTCTCTGTTGCCTTATCCATAGAAGTCATGCGGGCCCCATGTTCTGAGGCATTTGCATCCAGTACTGCTTTAAACAATTGGGTATTTAAAATTTTGGGCATCAGTTCCGCAATCAATGCTTCCTTTGAGGGTTCAAAAATAAAATCCATTTTTTGAGCTCCGGCTTTTTTTTGCACTTTAGAAATTGGCAAAAACTGTTCCACTACAAAACGCTGCGTAGCCGCATTCTTAAACTCACTATATACCAATTCAACTTTATCGAACTCTTTGTTTTCAAAAGCTTTTACAGCAGCCTGCGCACATGCCTGTACGTTTTCGAAATTCAGATTCAGAAAAATATCTTTAAATGTTGCATCTACAATAAACTTATTTTTTACAAAATGTTCGTATCCTTTTTTGCCAATCGTCCAGATACTTACATTTCCTTTGGCAGCCTGAGATGAATATTTTTCTTTTATAGTTAATTTCGCAAGTTTAATAATATTCGCATTATATGCCCCGCACAAACCACGATCACTGGTAATAACTATGAATAACACTTTTTCAATAGTTCTTTCTTTAGAAAGATTGGATCCTGCGTCGCCATCGCTGCTACTTACAATATTGCTAAGTACCTCCTGCAGCTTAATTGCATAGGGGCGCATTTGAACAATACCATCCTGGGCTTTGCGCAGTTTGGCAGCACTTACCATTTTCATTGCCTTGGTTATCTGTTGGGTATTTTGTACCGATTTGATCCTGTTTCTAACCTCTTTTAACTGACCAGCCATAATTGAAGTTTTAGAGCTTAAAAAGTTTAGGGATTCATGCTATTCTCAAAAACGGGAAACCCTCAAACAATTAAACGATTATTACGGCCGCAAAGGTAACCGAATGCACCCAAAATTCCAGCCCGGTAAGGAAAAAATAGACCGTTTATTTAACGAGATTCAAATCCCTATGGCTCATTCCTTTCGTATAAAGTATAAACAAAAAGATGAAGGATGTTTTTATTACTGGAGGTACCGGCTATATAGGAACCAGGTTAATAACAGCCCTACAACAACAGGGCATCTGCTCTATCAGAGCCGTTGCCAGAAAAACATCTGCCAATAAACTACCTGCGGGATGTGAGATCATTGAAGCAGATGCACTCAACGCAGAAACTTATAAACATTTTATTGCGCCTAATTCAATTTTTATTCATTTAGTTGGAGTATCGCATCCCTCACCCTCAAAAAAAGATAAATTTAAAAGCATTGACCTTCGATCAATTGAAGAAGCATGCAAGGCGGCCGTGTATGCTGATGTTTCACATTTTATTTATATAAGCGTGGCTCAATACCCAAGCCGAATTATGAAAGAATACCAATTGGTGCGGTTAGCGGGAGAAAACTTACTTAAACAATCCGGTCTTACCAGTTCTTTTATCAGACCCTGGTATGTGCTTGGCCCGGGGCATTGGTGGCCGGTTTTATTAATACCCTTTTATAAGTTATTATCCTTTTTGCCAGCAACAAAAGAAATATTAACACAACAAGGATTGGTAACATTGAAGCAAATGGTACATACACTTTTATTCGCCGTCAGGAATCCGCCGGCTGAAAAATTAACGATCTACACAGTACCCGATATAAAGAAAATTTTATCGAGCGAAACTATACAGAACGTCAACAATCAATAAAATCACACTCGTTTATTTTTATTGGTGATCGTATGCAAAGTTGCTGATGCTTCGTTATAATTTTCGCTAAAAAAATAGTATAAGAACAACTAACCGGAACTAACAACGGAAGGTTTTTGGGTTCAATCGTGGCATTCTGATAGATTTTCATGACTTTTGCATTCGTTATGGCAAATGCAAAAAAGAAAAAGGACAAACCAGTTATTTTAATTACCAACGATGATGGCATTACTGCACCCGGTATACGAAATCTGGTAGAGGCAGTAAAAGATATGGGAAAGATAGTAGTGGTTGCTCCAGATAAACCTCAATCGGGCATGGGGCATGCAATAACGATTGGTCAGCCTTTACGTTTAATACCCGATCACTCATACCCAGGAATAGAAGCCTATCAATGCACGGGCACCCCGGTAGATTGTGTAAAGCTGGCAGTAGATAAAGTATTACATCGAAAACCCGATCTGTGCCTGAGTGGTATCAACCATGGAGCCAATCATTCTATTAATGTTATTTATTCAGGTACCATGTCGGCAGCGGTAGAAGCTGCTATTGAAAGTATTCCATCCATTGGTTTTTCCTTATTAGATTATAGTATTGAAGCAGATTTTTCAGCAGCACGTATCTACGCCCGCATACTGGTTGAAAAAATACTTGCTACTAAACCTGATAAACACTGTGTGTTAAATGTAAATATTCCGGCGGTTCCTGAAAGTTTGATAAAAGGAATAAAAATTTGCAGGCAGGCCTATGCCAAATATGAAGAAGATTTTGTTGAGCGGAAAGATCCCACGGGGCGTAATTATTATTGGCTAACCGGTAAATTTGTAAACTTTGATAAAGGAAAAGATACAGATGTATGGGCTCTAAAAAACAATTATGTAAGTGTGGTACCGGTGCAATTTGACCTCACGAATTACGTTCTTAAAACCAAACTCAAAAAAACCTGGAACTACTAATGTTTAAAAAAGACAATCTCCAATTTGGTATGCTGTTGGGCTTTCTGGCTCCATTGGTCAGCATCGTAGTTTATTATTTCATTCGTTTTTCTGAGTTTTCTGTTTCAGAAGTACTTAGTTTAATGGCAAGAGAAAAAAATCAGATCACTGCTATTACAATTCCCTGCCTGATGTTAAATATTGGTTTGTTTACCTATTATGTAAATACGCAGCGCGATAAAACCTCCAAAGGAATATTTGCCGTTACGCTTATATATGCTATTGGTGCATTGCTTGCAAAGTTTGTCGCATAATATTTTTTTGATCATTCGTCCGTGTCATCTTCTAACAAGCACAGGCTTTCTTCTATAAAAAACTTATTCTTTACTTTGCAGGCAGAATGAATAATTTAAAAGATCCCGGAAATCTTCCAATAAAAAACTTTAGTGGAACAAAAGGAAACCGTTACTATATTATTGCCGGTGAAGCTTCGGGCGATTTACACGGAAGTAATCTTATTAAAGAAATAAAAAAACTCGATGCCGATACATCCTTTCGTTGTTGGGGAGGCGATTTAATGCAGTCCGCAGGAGCAGATATTGTTAAGCATTACCGCGAACTTGCTTTTATGGGTTTTGCAGAAGTACTAATGAATCTTCGTACGATCTTTCGCAATCTTGCCTACTGCAAAGAAGATATATTGCAATACAAGCCCGATGCCATTATACTAATTGATTATCCTGGTTTTAATCTTCGCATTGCTGAATGGGGCAAAGCTAACGGGTTCAAAATTATTTATTATATCTCACCACAGGTTTGGGCATGGAAAGAAAACAGGGTGAAGAAAATGAAAAGATGTATCGACCTGATGCTGGTGATTCTTCCTTTTGAAAAAGAATACTACCAAAACAAATGGAACTGGGAAGTTGAATATGTGGGGCATCCGCTGGTAGAAGTAGTTAATGAGTTCGTAGCCGGGAGTTGGGGGTTGGAAGTTAAAAGTCGGGAGTCCGGAGTTAATGCAGAGTCGGGAGTTAAAAGTAGGGAGTCCGGAGTTAATGTAGAGTCGGGAGTTAAAGACTCGGGGCTACAGGCTACTGGCTCCGGACTGGTTGCTTTATTACCTGGTAGCAGAAAGCAAGAAATACTTAAGAAACTTCCAATAATGCTTGCCGTTAGCAAAGAGTTTCCATCGTATCAATTTGTTGTTGCCAAGGCACCGGGTGTAGAAGACGCATTCTACGAAGCTATGCTGCAATCCTATTCAGATGTTACATCGGTTAGTAATCAAACTTATTCATTACTTAAGCGGGCCAGCGCGGCATTGGTTACCAGTGGAACCGCTACCCTTGAAACTGCTTTATTCGGTGTACCGGAAGTGGTATGTTATAAAGGCAGTTTTATTTCTTACCAGATTGCGAAACGTATTATCAGCATTAAATACATTTCACTGGTTAACCTCATTATGAATAAAGAAGTGGTAAAGGAATTGATACAACAAGAACTTAATGCAGAGAATCTCCTAAAAGAATTATCATTGCTATTAACAAATCCAGCAAAAAAACAACAATTGAAAGAAGATTATGCAGCATTGAAACAATTGCTTAGCCAGGGTGGCCATGCATCTGCCAATGCAGCAAGGCATATACATTTATTTATGCAAGAAGCTATTTCTTAAAAACCAGTTTAAAGAATAGAATGATCAGTGCAATCAGGAATAAAAATA
>JBJXDV010000191.1:0-2869 GCA_046153465.1 Chitinophagaceae bacterium | reverse complement strand
ATGGTTACTTACACAAAATGGTCTTTTTGTTTGTAAGCGAAAAGAAAAAAAAGTGAGCCACATTTATGACACAACATTTGGTGGAACAAAATTTTCGTACAATGCTTTTTGGGACGGGGCTTTTGATAAGCAGGATAACCTCTGGCTGGTCTCACCCAATGGCATACATGTGTACAATACTAAAAAAAATGAAATGGTTAATAATTTTACCATGGCAAACGGGCTTCCTGCATTGGCAACCACTTCTATAGCAGTTGATAAAGAAAACCGTATTTGGGTAAATACAGTTGCAGGGCTTGCCCTGTATAATCAGGAAGAAAAAATATGGCGCTCGTTTAACCGCTTCGATGGGATGGACCGGGACTACCTGGACGGTACGATTTCTATTACATCCAATGGTAAAATAGTTATTGATCAGAGTAATGGTTTTTTAATGAAAGATGTTACTGAAATTTTATCTTCTGCCGATGTGCCGGTTTTACAAATTACCTCCATTACTATAAATGATAAAGAAGCTTCCAGTTCCCCTCAATCTCTAAAAGATAAGAAGCTTGAGTTGCCTTTTAACCAGAACAATATCAGTATTGAATTTGCTGCAATGGATTGGTTGTATCCTTTTAAAACAAATTACTTAGTTAAAATAGATGGGTTACAATCTGCCAATACCTGGACGGCAAACCCCGATGCCCGAATAAACCTTACCGGGCTTTCACCGGGTAATTACGTAGCACATATTAAGGCTATCAATAGTAGTGGTATATGGAGCAATGAAATAAATTTTTCCATATCAGTAAACCCACCCTTTTGGCAAACTCCATGGTTTATTGTACTATCCTTGTTAGCAATTGCAATATTACTCTATTTATTGTATCGTTTCCGAATTCAACAATTGCTCAAAATGCAGAACTTAAGAAATGATATTTCCCGCGATTTGCACGATGAAATCGGGTCCTCCGTTAGTAGTGTAAATATGCTGGCGCTGGTGGCAAAAAAACAATTGGGCGAGCAACATCCTGTTACTCCGTTGCTTTCTCAAATTGGAGAGTCGGCACAAAATGCCGGGGATAGTATTGATGAAATCATCTGGAGTGTGAACCCTCATAACGATTCGGCACAGGAAACTATCAACCGTCTTCGAAAATATATATTGGATGTATTTGAAATACATGGAATCGAATATACGATACAGTTACCCGAGTTTGATGGAAATAAAAAATTAAGTATGCAGGTTCGTCGCGATTTATGGTTAATTTGTAAAGAAGCCATCAACAATTTGGTGAAATATGCTCACTGCTCCAAAGCAGTTGTTGAAATGGACATAGCAAACGGAATACTGCGGGTTAAAATACAGGATGATGGAACCGGGTTTGACATAAAAGAGGCATCCACAAAAAAAAGAAATGGCCTTCGAAATATGAGTGAAAGAGTACGGAAATACAAAACGGGTACGTTTTCAATTGATTCAGTGAAGGATAAAGGCACTACTGTTTTATTTCAAATTCCGATAGTGGAATAACCCAAAGATGTGATGAACTATACAACAACAAACAGCTACTTTGCCGCCTATTATGATACGGATTGTAATATACGAGGATAATGACCCATTGAGAAAATCCATTCAGTTGTTACTGCTTACACATACCAACTTTGAAGTGGTGGGTACTTTTGATCACGCAAATGATATCGTGGAAGACATGAACCATTTGCATCCCGACCTGGTGATTCTTGATATTGACATGCCCGGCCGTAAGGGTACCGAGGCCGTTAGACTGGTAAAAGAAGTAAGACCAGAAACCCTGGTGATTATGCATACCGTATTTGGGGAGGAGGAGAAATTATTTTTGTCGCTTTGTGCAGGGGCAAATGGATATATTCTTAAGAAAACGTCTCCGGAAAAATTTCTGAATTATATAGAAGAGGTGGTAGATGGTGGCGCACCTTTTTCGCCGGGTATTGCACAAAAAGTACTGAAGTACTTTCAGCAACCTGTAACCGATGTTCCTGATTTTCATCTTACTGAACGGGAGAAACAAATTTTACAACTTCTTGTAAAAGGGTATACGTATAAAGCCATTGGCGGCGAGTTGAATATTGCCATGGATACAAGCCGCAAACATATTCGCCATATTTATGAAAAGCTGCATGTAAACTGCGGGAGGCAGGCGGTGGCACTGGCGCTTAAGCATAAGCTTTCTGATCACTAATATTTTCACTCTCTTTTATACCCCAAAGATGCCATTGTACAGAATGGGCAGAATGCTTCAATTTGAGGAAGGAAAAACTGCATTATGAAAAGTCTATTAATGGTATTAATCGGGACGCTTATTTTTTATACCAGCTACACGCAGAATGTGGGTATTGGCAAAACAAATCCGCAAGCAAAATTGGAAATAAAACAAACAAGTAGCCTTGAACCTACAGTTATGTTATCTGATTCGGTTGGGGGGTATGGCGGCCGATTACGTTTTCGCAGTCTTTTATCGCAATATAGCAACCGAAGCTGGTACACAGATTATAAAGTTGGCACTTACAGTAAGGATAATGAAATATTCTTATACAATGACAGTACCAATGTGATGAATATTTATGGTACTGGCAATATTACCATTGGGGATGCCGTCACTCCTGATGCAAGGCTAACTATTCTATCAGATAACCCTTCTTCAGATATTCTCAATATAATGGGAGGGTCTTATCAACCAGCTCTAAAGATCACTGGCGATAGAAACGTGGGGGTTGGTACTCCAACCCCACAACAGAAATTAGATGTAAACGGAGCAATTAAAGTTAGTACTACCGGTACCAATCAACCGGGTACCATTCGTTTTAATGCTGGGAAGTTTGAAGGAGGTGATGGAGCTAATTGGAA
>JBJXDV010000190.1:0-3624 GCA_046153465.1 Chitinophagaceae bacterium | reverse complement strand
CATTCCAAAAAGGAGGTTGTTGTGCCTGGGAAGCAACCGTTGTAATCAAAAAAAAGATAACAATTTTTACATTCATCATAATATACCTTTATTCTACTTTAATAACTTTCGTTTTTTCTGAAACTCCATTTTCATTGATTGATTCTATACAGAAATAATAAGTTTTCTGGGAATCCATTGACTTTAACCAGTATTCATTATTCTGATGAACCATAATGCAGGTATAGAGTTTGTCGGGATGTGTTCCATAATAAATATTATAAGCATACGCATTATCCACAGGGCTCCATTTAATAAATGCACTTCGCTTATCCTTCTCTGTACGCAACGCAAAAAATTGCTTTACTAAATCTGGCTTCGCACCATTTCCATTTCCGAATACGCGGATTCCACTTAATGCAAACTTACCTGTGGGCATATGAATATTTTCCATTTTAATATAGCGGGCCTGCACAGGTTTTTCTAATTCTACATATTCATGCGGTATATCTGTTTTGTTATTACTTTTATCAACAAGCGTAATCCATTTCCTGCCATCCATTGAGTAATACAATTTATATTGATGATATTGGTCAGTTCTTTTTCCAAGGCGATCACTTGCTACATCCTGGTCGGCATAATTAATTTGAACAGCCCGAACAGTTGCCTCGTTTCCCAAATCAGTTTGAATCCATTCACCTTTGTTACCTGTTGCGGCACTCCAATAAGTCTTCATCAATTCGTCCACCGCATTGTTTGCATGATAGCCCCCAAGGGTAGACGAAACCTGGATCGGTTTATTATAGTTCAGCAACATCCACCCCGTAAAAGCACCGGCCTGCCCACTTCCGAAAGGGGGGGATTGGGAAGGCTCTGTTAACAAGAAACTTTTCTTTGCATCTGAAGACTCCAAAGCCCCTATTTTGGAGGGGTTGGGGAGGCAATGCGGGTAATCGCCAAAAGCTGTATTGCAATACATCACCCCGTCACCGTCAAAACCTGCCGGCCATATTCCTAATCTTCTTTCAAAGGTGTTTTTAACTGAAATAACGGTGGTGGATACATGCCAGTAATTATTAAAGTTGTCCTGAAAGGTAGCGCCATGTCCTGCCCCCCGAACATAACCACCTAATTTAATACTTAATGGGTCGGATGCAGGGGTAAAAGGACCAAGTGGATTGTCTCCCAATAATAACCCGTCGGCATAACCGCTAAACTCTGTACCCGGTGCCCCGTACTGTAAATAGTATTTGCCTTTATACTTAGTCATATGAGATCCTTCAATAAAAGGATCCAGGAAGGTATTATCCATATGCTCGCCAAATCGTTGCCATCCATAGCGCCAGGGTTCTAACAAATACATTTCCTTTCGTGTACCAATGGGTTTAAATGTTTTTCTATTTAATTCAATTCCATACATTGGAAACCGGTTACTGCTTCCATTGTACATATACAATTTTTCATCATCATCGGTAAAGAAAGAAGGATCCCACCCACCCAATTCAAAAGAATCTACCAATGGCTTCCAATCATTGCCTTTGGGATTGGTGCTCATCCAAATGGTGAAGTTACTGGTATAGGTAGATCCAAACACAATCATGGTATCTCCGATAATTCCAACAGCAGGCGCACACAATTCGTCATATACTCCGCCATTCCAGGGGCGAAGGAATTTTTTAGAAATAAAATTCCAGTTCAATAGATCATTACTCCACCAATATCCCCATTGATTGGTACTGAATAAATAATAATCGCCTTTATAATTTACAATTACAGGATCAGCAGTTGCCCTGTGTCTTCCCCATTCACTAAAATTTGGAATGGGTGTATAACCATAATCAATATTGATTGGGTTACAATACGTTTTCTGCTGGGCAACTGCCGCTGATTTGCAGATCAATATTATACCAAATGCTAAAATTAATTTATTCACGTTCATTATTTATTTGCCGCTGATTCGCAGATTAATATTCTACTAAAAGCCAAGACCATTTTTTTCATGTGACTATTTCTTTGCTGCTGATTCGTAAAACAAACAAATCTGCGAATCTGCGGCGATTTTTCGTTGACTTCATTTTTGCTTTAGATTCACAATTTATCACTATGCAAAAAAACTAGAATTATTTTCGTTTTGATTATAAGTCGGCCGCTGTTGCAGATAAATCTGTGACTCTGAAGCAATATTTATTTTGATAATATAATTCGTTTATGCTCTAGCGATCTTTCATGAAAATTTATCAATAAACCAACTTCCAATTTCGAAATGGCCAGATAATTCATTACTTGCGCATAATGTTCTTCTACGATTCCACGCTTTGATTTTACTTCTAGTATTATTTTATCAAACACTACAAAGTCTGCATAAAATTTATGCGTTAATATGATGCCTTTATAATTTATTAGATACTCCTTTTCTCTTTCATATAAAATACCATCTAGTTTAAATTCATACTCAAATGCATCTTTATAAACTATTTTAGAAAACCCCTTCCCTAATATTCGATGAATTTCCATTGCTTTTCCAATTATTTTATAGGTTTCATCCTGGTATGGGTATTTGTCCAATTCATAATCGGGCATAAATAGTCGGTTTATAGTTCATAATCAAAAACATTGATTCCTGAATCTTCGGAATTCTATTTTGTGAATGTTTTTCATTTCTTACACAGCATAATGGCGCTTGCCGTAAATGCCTACTACAATTAATTCCTTATTTAATAACTTCTCCCTTTGCTTTAAAAAACAACTGATCTAAACTTAATGATCCGGATCCTGCAAATAAAAAAATAACCGCAAGCAGTATAAATAAAAAAGGGTGTTGGTCCCCTTCAAACACTTTACCCTTATCGCCTAATATAAAAATGATTCCCGAAAAAGCAGCTATTGCTGCCAGTGATGCCAATCGGGTAAACAAGCCTAAAATAAAACCAACGCCTGCTACCAATTCAGCAATTTTTCCAGCATAAGCCCATGCGGCCGGAGATGAATACTGTCTGTCTACAAACCAGCCGGTATACGTTTTCATTTTTTCACTATCAAACGTTTCCCATCCATGCCATGCCAATAAAATTCCTACGATAATTCGTACAATGCCCAAAGCATAAGAAGACCAAATTGGGCTCACTGAAAAGAGAAATTTTCTCATAAAATTTAGTTGAATGAAAAATGACCACAAAATCAAACCCTTAATTTTTGATTATAGATGGCCTAAATCTACTGTAAAATGTGTTTAGTTCTTCGCGATTTAGCGAATTTTCTTTTGGAAGTATGATGGTGTCTGCTCATAATAATATAGTACTTTCATAGTGATATTTTTACCCAACTTTGACGAATATGAAAGTGCTGGTATTTAATCATAACAATGCTCTCGCCGAATTTGCGGCTAGTGAAATGATTGAGTTAATAATGAAGAAGCCAGCGGCAGTTATTTGCCTGGCTTCGGGCGATTCTCCGAAACTCACCTGCGAACTGTTTGTGAAAAAAGCAATAGCTGAGAAAATTAATGTAAAAGATTTCACTTTTATTGGCCTCGATGAATGGATTGATCTTTCCCCAAAAACAGAAGGTAGTTGCCAAAATGATTTTCACAAAAGAATATTTGGCCCGCTTGGTATTCTTCCATCACAATATCATTTATTTGATGGA
>JBJXDV010000189.1:0-18864 GCA_046153465.1 Chitinophagaceae bacterium | reverse complement strand
AAGCAGATGCTTTTCTTAAAGATAATAATGTGGCAGACGAAGACAATGCTGCAGCATTAATACGCTACGTTAATAAATAATATGGCTTTCTTACTTTTTATTCTTCAGAATTTTTCCGTTATAAATTCTAAAAGCTAAAAGTACTACTCAATGTATCCAGTAACGTGTGCTGATTTTTAAACCCTGCCAACTATTGTTTTGCCGTGATTTTAAATTGAGTCTGTTATTCCAATTATCTGCTTTACTTTTACCCATTAAAGATAAAGTATGGATAATTTAAATCAGCCCCCGAACCAATTAAATATTGAAATTTCCGAAGAAGTAGCAGAGGGCTCTTATGCAAATCTTGCCATTATTACGCATTCACATGCAGAATTTGTAATCGATTTTGTGAACGTAATGCCGGGGACACCAAAAAGTAAGGTAAAGTCGCGTATAATATTTACTCCTCAACATGCCAAACGTTTTATGAAGGCACTCACGGAGAACATTCAACGCTTTGAAGCAGGTAATGGAAAAATTCAGGATCTTGAAGAAGTTCAATTGCCGATGAATTTTGGGGGGCCTAGTGCGCAAGCGTAGCCAGTGCAGTAAGGAGTCGTTAGTCGGGAGTCGTAAGATTGGAGGAAGAGTCTGGAGTGTGTTCTGTAGTTTCGGCGAAAGGGGAGTTAAGAATAGAGAGCAAGACACTAAATAAATTTATCGGGATTATTAATCATGAACCAGATTAGTTTACCTGCTTCATCATTCAGTGTGCTGAACTGATTGTATTCTTCAATGTTAATATAGTTGCAATCTTTGGAGAAATCCAGCCAGACCTGTGTTTCTGTGTTTTCTGTTTGGCAATCATTTAATTTATTGATGAAGTATTTTTTATATCGCCTCCTTCTGTATGCTTCAGCCATGTTTGCACAAACAGACCTTGAAGATCTTCTTATCTGGTCAGTTAAAGAATATCTCTCTTCTGATGGAAATTGTTTGGATATAGTAAATATTTTCATTGCCAACTCATATGCCTTTTTATATGCAATCAAATTTTTATAATTACCCATAAAATATTCTTTTATTTACTTAATTATAGAACTTTAATGACTCTGAACCTCCTGCTATCAACTAGTGACTTCCGACTAATAACTCCCGACTAATAACTCCCGACTCCGAACTTCAGACTTATTCACAAAATGCCTTCATCTGCAAAACTGAAATAGCCCATTTCACTAACAATAATGTGATCGATTACTTTAATATCCAGAAATCGGGCAGCTTCTTTTATTTTTTGAGTGAGTTCTTCATCGGCCCTGCTCGGTTTAAGATTGCCGGAAGGATGGTTATGGCAAAGTATAATACTTACAGCATCTTCTTCCAATGCTTTTTTAAGAATGATTCTCGGATCTGCAACAGTACCTGTAATTCCTCCCTGGCTTATTATTTCGAAATGATTAACCCGGTTTGCCTGGTTAAGAAATAGTACAGCAAATATTTCATAAGAGAGATCTTTAAACCGGCTTTGAAAATAACCGGCAATATCACTGCTTTGCTTAATAGTTGCTTTTTCGGGCAATTGGCCCTCTTGTCTACGTCTGCCAATTTCTAAAGCAGCCATAACAATAATTGCTTTTGCTTCACCAATACCGTTTATTTTCATGAGTTCTTTCACCGAAAGTTTACCCAATTCATTCAAATTATTTCTTCCTAATTGTAGTATTTCCCTACCAAGATCAACCGCAGATTTATTGCGGGTACCGTTGCCAATTAGAATTGCCAAAAGCTCCGAATCGCTGAGCGCTAAGGAAGATTTATTCAATAATTTCTCGCGGGGCCTATCGTCTTTTGCCCATTTTTTTATGGCGTATTTCTCCTCTTGCATATTTCAAAGTTTGGTATTAGTTTTATTGTGAAAATAAACACTTAGCTAAAAACGTAATAATGGTAATCATTTATCGTTTAGCAGCCAAAGTGTTTTAGTCCGAAATACCATTGAAAACCACAATCTGTATCACATGAAACGTAAAACTACCTTTTCCGCTATTGGCGGGTATCAGCCATTTTTATTCTGTATTGGCATGTACTTCGTTGCACTCTTTTTTTCTATTTTTATTTGCTCCGCGATTTTTTATGCTGTTAATCCAAAAAAAGGAAATATTGCTGTGGATCAATCGCACAATAACCAAAAAACAGCCGTGGTTAACAATAACCAACAGGTATTTTTAACGGTTTCGAACAAATAAAGTAACGTTTTCGCCTACATTTGAAGTTAGCGAGGAGCGGGCTTTTCAGCGTTAATATGGAAATCCGTTGAAAAGTTTTATTGCCCGCTTTAATCCCTAATTCCCTTGCTTCACATTATCTTCGCCGCACATCTAAAGTGGCATGCAAAACACATTTAAGGTATTCTCAGGTACAGGTTCTCAATACCTGGCCGAAAAAATTGCTCAGCAATACGGTATCTCACTGGGAAAAATAACAATCTCCCGATTCAGTGATGGCGAAATTCAACCTGTTTTCCAGGAAAGTATCCGGGGCGACATGGTTTTTCTTGTACAAAGTACCTGCTCACCTGCCGAAAACATGATTGAACTTTTATTGATGATCGATGCCGCTCGTCGAGCGTCTGCTTATAAAGTGGTTGCAGTAATTCCTTATTTTGGATATGCCCGTCAGGATCGAAAAGATAAGCCCCGAGTTGCCATTGGATCTAAATTAATGGCCAATATGCTTGTGGCTGCCGGAGCAGATCGGGTAATTACGATGGACCTTCATGCTCCACAAATCCAGGGATATTTTGATATACCAGTTGATCACCTTGACAGCTCGGCTATTTTTATACCTTATATAGAGCAACTTCAGCTCGAAAACCTTACCTTCGCCGCCCCCGATGTAGGAAGCGCAAACAGGATAAGGGAAATAGCCAGTTTCTTCAGTGCTGAAATGGTAATTTGTGATAAACACCGTAAACGGGCAAACGAAATTGCCAGCATGGTGGTAATTGGAGATGTTGCTGATCGGGATATAGTTCTTATTGATGATATCTGTGATACGGGAGGAACCTTAGCTAAAGCAGCAGGATTATTGAAGGATAAAGGAGCACGGAGTGTACGTGCACTTTGTACACACCCGGTATTGAGTGGAAACGCCTACGCAAATATTGATAATAGTGTATTGGAAGAATTGGTTGTGTGTGATACGATTCCTTTGAAACAGCATAATACATCTAAAATTAAAGTGCTTAGCGTGGCAAAGCTATTTGGGGTGGCTATACAAAATGCCTTCGAAAACAAAAGTATTACCAGCTTATTTATTCATAGTCAGCTAAGGAATAAGTGAAGCGAGATGTGAATAGTCAATCTGTAACTCTGTATTATTGACGATTCACTATTGACAATTGATTTTTTTACTTTTTAATTATAATAAACAATGAAAACAATTACAATCGAAGGACAACTGAGGACCGAAACCGGGAAAAAAGCCGCCCGACAATTTCGCTCTCAGGGGTTGGTGCCCGGTGTAATTTACGGCGGTGCCAAGGAAGTAAATTTTACTGCGCCTTTGCTGGCTTTCAAAACGCTTGTATATACACCCGACTTTCAATTTGCAGCAATTAATGTAGATGGAAAAAGTTATCGCTGCATTATAAAGGATATCCAATTTAATAAAGTAAGCGATCAGCTTGCGCATGTTGATTTTATGGAATTGGTTGATGACAAAAAGGTAATAGCTACCATTCCGCTTAAATTTACCGGAGTTTCAATAGGAGTAAAAGAGGGTGGTAAGCTGATTACTAAAATGAAGTCACTTAAAATAAAATCCTTACCAAAGCATTTGAAAGAAAATATTGAAGTGGATATAACGAATCTGGAATTGCACGGAAACATCAGGGTACAGGATGTAAAAGAGAAAGAACCTAATTATGAAATTTTAAATTCACCACGTATTCCTATTGCATCTGTTGTAACTACGCGACTTCTTAAGATTGAAGAATCTACTGCTCCGGTTGCTGGCGCAACAACTGCTGCCGCTGCACCTGCTGCCGCTGGTGGAAAAGCTGCTCCCGCTGCTGCCGCGAAAGCACCTGCTGCAAAGGCACCTGCTGGCAAAAAATAAAAATAGATTATTAAAATATAGAACCCTGGCCAATTCGCCAGGGTTTTTTTGTAATTGCTTATCTTTAAAAATCTATGATATGCCATTGTTCAATAATTAAATTATAAAGCGATTTAGCATGTCTAAATACTTGCTGGTTGGATTAGGAAATAGCGGTGCTGAATATGTTGGAACCCGCCATAATATCGGTTTCGAAATTGCCGATGCGATGGCAAACAAACATGAGGCTGCTTTTAAAATTGATCGGCTGGCAGAAATAGCAGAATTTAGATGGAGAGGTAAACAATTGATAATTATCAAGCCTACTACCTATATGAACTTAAGTGGAAAGGCTGTCAAATACTGGATGGATAAAGAGAGGGTTGAAGCAGAAAATATACTGGTAATTCTTGATGATATTGCACTACCTCTAAATAAAATTCGTTTAAGGCCTGCAGGAAGTGATGCGGGGCACAATGGCTTAAAAAGTATTCAGGATAGTCTTGCGACGACCAATTACCCAAAATTGAGGTTTGGAATTGGGAACAACTATCCTAAAGGTGGTCAGTCAGATTTCGTACTCGGCAAATGGACCCCACAAGAACAGCCGTTAGTAAGTTTAAAAATGACTAAATGTGTGTCTATCATAGAGAGCTTTATAATAAGGGGTATTGCTCAAACAATGTCTGAATGGAATAAATTAGATATAAGCCTATGATTTGTAACTTGTAATCTTTATTTTCGCAAAAGCTTTTATTAAGGTATTATTATTAGGAGATTCAATATACCTGTGTAAATCGTACCCTGGACCTTTTTAGGTCAATGAAACTTGAAAACAATTCGTTGAATTAAACCCTTTTTGAATATGAAGATATTCTGTGTAGGACGTAATTATGTGGCGCATGCGAAAGAATTGGGCAATGAAGTTCCCGATGAGCCGATCATTTTTATGAAACCTAAAAGTGCTTTGCTACAAGCACATACTCCATTTTATTATCCTGAGTTCACTAATGAACTTCATTACGAAACTGAATTGGTACTGCGCATTTCTAAGAATGGTAAGTATATTCAAGACCGTTTCGCAAGTAAATATTATGATGCCGTATCGGTAGGCATCGACTTTACCGCACGCGACATACAAGATGAATTAAAATCAAAAGGGCTACCCTGGGAAAAAGCAAAAGCCTGGGATAATTCGGCTGTTGTTGGAAAATGGATTCTTTTTCCAAATGTGAAAAATAAAAAAGATATCAACTTTTGCCTTTATAAGAATAAAGAACTTGTTCAAAAAGGAAATTCAGGATTAATGATTAATGGCTTCGATAAAGTTGTAGCATATATTTCAAATTATTTTTCTGTAAATATTGGAGACTTGATATTTACGGGAACACCTGCAGGAGTAGGTGAATGTGTAGTTGGCGACGAACTGGAAGGTTTTCTAGAGGAAGAAAGTATGTTTTCGCTGGAGGTTAAATAAACTTAGTTATATAGATCACTACAAGGAAAGGCCGTCTTGCATTTGCAGGATGGCTTTTTTGTGAGTAGTGAATAGTCAAACCCTGTAACATAGTATGAAGTCCATTTAATTCGGACTGCTAATGCTCCGTTATTGACCGTCAATTACTGACAGTTCAATGTGTGAAGGAAAGGAAATCGTTCTGTAAATCCGGTGTGTTGCTTTGACGAAGTCGGATTCAGTTGCTTCAAATATATTCGGAACATATTTTTGCGGGTTACGATCTATTATCGGGAACCAGGTGCTTTGAATTTGAACCATTATTTTATGTCCTTTTTTAAAAACATGATTGATGCTATGCAAATCGATCGCGTAGGTTTCAACTTTATTGGGTGTAATTGGTTCAGGCTTTTCAAAACTATTCCTGAATCTTCCTCGAAACACATCATTCGCTACCATTAATTGGTAACCACCCATGCGAATATCTTTTGGAACCTCCGGTGGGTATACATCTATTAGTTTTACAACCCAGTCGGCGTCACTACCTGTGGTGGACGCATATAACGTCGCAAGAATACTACCTGCAACAACAATATCTTCTGAAAGTATATCTGTTTCCCAACTCAATACATCGGGCCGGTTTTGAACAAAGCGCTGATCTTCGGTTAGCCAGGTAAACCATCTTGACCCCGGTCCGTAGGTTTGTTCGATTGGACGGTTTCGGTAAGGAACCGGTTTGGCCGGATCGGAAATATAACTATCCGATGCATCGGCAGCATCTGGTTTTTTAAAGGATAACTTTCCTTTTGAATGAAAATATAAATTTTTCGTGGTGGCTTCCACGGGAGGCCAGTTACTATAGTTTTTCCATTTATTAGATCCTGTTTGAAAAGTAATGGCCTCCGGAAATTTTCCATCACCTTTTCCTTTTAAATGATAAGCGAACCAGGGTGCCTGAATATTTTTACGAAATGTTTCTGCTGTCGAGCTATCAAATTTTATATTACCCAGCCGGTCCCCTTTTCCATTTGCCCATCCCCCATGGTTCCAGGGCCCGGCTACAAAATAATTTTTATGATTACGGTCTTTTTTCTCCAGCAATTGGTAGGTAGTAAGCGGACCATAAAAATCTTCCTGATCCCACCAGCCGGCAACATTCATAATAAAAACTCGGGGTGAATCTAATCGCGAAGCTGATCCTTGTTTCTTCCAAAATTCATCGTAATTCGGATGTTGTACATAGTTATTCCAGGTAGGAATAGTATTGTGAAAATATTTTTTATTAATATTAGAAAGTGGCCCAAGTTTAAGGTACCATTCATACAAATCAAAGATACCAAAAGGAAAAAGAGAATCTGTTTTTGCTGCTTCTTCCATAAATGCATATTCCATTCCATAGCTTAATCGAAAAGCGCCATTGTGATGGAAGTCATCACCTAACCACATATCAGCCGGGGAAGCCTGTTCCGAAACTGCTATTAATGCGGGATGCGGATCCATGGCACCCATAACTGCTGTCCAGCCATCATAACTAATACCATACATTCCTGCCTTGCCATTATTACCGGAAATATTTTTAAGTAGCCAATCAATAGTATCGTAGGTATCCGTACTTTCATCAATAGCGCTCAAGTCTGTTTTGTTTCGCGAAAATCGTTGCATTTCAAAAAAACCTTCGCTTTTATAACGGCCCCGTATATCCTGGTAAACAAAAATATAACCTTCTTTTGCCATATCGGTCACATAGGAGTCTTTATCGGGCGATGATTGATTGCTTACTCCATAAGGTGTTCGCAGGAGTAAAAAAGGAACCTGCTCGGAAGTGTTTTTTGGAATAAACACAACAGTAAACAATTTAATGCCGTCGCGCATCGTAATAAAATATCCCTGTTTCTCATAGTTAAGTTGGGCATAGGATTGATTAAAGAGAACGAATAAAGCGGCAATTAAAAATAGTTTTCTTTTCATGGCAATATATTTGTAATTGAAGTTATTTGGGATAGTATCAGATGATTTCTTATAAAGCGGTTTGATAAATTTTTATAGAATTGTGGTGCTTAGCTTGAAAATATTCTTGCTATTGTACGATTATAAGCCGGGCTGCAAACCAGCTCCCAGATACGCCATGATTCCCATTCCTGTTTCAATCGCATTTTCATCAATATTAAAGGTAGGTGTATGTACACCGGCAGTAATTCCCTTTTTACTATTTCCCGTTCCCAGCCTGAAAAAACATCCAGGTATAGCCTGGGTATAGAATCCAAAATCTTCCGCACCCATTCTCATTTCGGTCTCTTCAATATTTTCGCTACCCATAAAATCACTTGCCAGCGAACGGGCTTTTTCACAGAGTATTTCATTGTTGAATACAGAAGGGTAACCGATATCAATATGCAGATCCAGCTCAGCACCCATACCCGTTACGATTGCAGCGGCCTGCTTACGTATAAGTTCATGCGCTTTATATCTCCACGTTTCATCTAATGCTCTAAAAGTACCCATTAATTTTACCTCGGTTGGAATAACATTGGTGGTATGTCCACCCTGGAAAGACGTTATTGAAAGAACCGATGGCGAAAGTGGATTGTTGTTTCTGCTTATTACCTGCTGCAACGATACAATCAGTTGCGAGGCAATTAATATTATATCAGCTGTTAAATGAGGTGCAGCGGCATGCCCCCCTTTTCCTTTAATAGTAACATATATTTCATCAGCACTTGCCATTACTTGTCCGCTTCGAAAGCTAAGCTTCCCGGTTTCCAATTGTGGATTTACATGAAGAGCGAAAATTACATGTGGTGCTGGATTTTCCAAAACTCCTTCTTTAATAAGCAAACTCGCGCCTCCCGGATTTTTTTCTTCGCCAGGCTGAAAAATTAATTTAATAGTTCCCTCCCATTCATTCTTTAGCTCGTTCAATATTTTTGCTGCGCCTAGTAAACAAGTAGTATGTACATCATGCCCGCATGCATGCATAATACCATTGTTGATAGATTTATAAGAAACTTCATTTAATTCGGTAATAGGCAATGCATCTATATCAGCCCTTAATGCCACTGTTCTTTTTGATGGATTTTTTCCTTTTAATAATCCAATTACACCTGTGCCTGCTTTTACTTCGTACGGAATATTCAATTTCGCCAATTGCCGTTGAATATAGTTGGAAGTCTCAAACTCTTTGTAACTTAATTCGGGGTGTGCATGTAAATGATGACGTACAGCAATAAACTCCGGATGGTATTGTTTAGCGAGTAGTTGGATTCGTTGAATTAAAACGTTCATTAGTCAAAATTAGTGAATAGTCAATTGTCAATGGTAAATAGTCCAACGTCAATGGTGAATAATCAATGGCGAACGTCAATAATCATTTAATGGATGAACGGTGAGAAAACCTACAAAGTTCAACGTTCCAGGATTAATTAATGCATCAACATTTGGATATTAGTTAATTTTAGTTTTTTTCACTATTCACTATTCACCTATCCTGGTCACCCGACTTATCCGGATTAACTTCAATCAGATCACGAATAATATAAACGCTCGCTGGAAAATAGAGCTGCATTTTTTTGAGATAAGTATCTGCTTCCCGCTGGTCCTTAAAATTACCAACCTTTAATTTGAAGTAGGGCGATTGATAAAGCAAATAAGCTTTCAGCTCCGGAAAATTTTGATAAACCTTTAATTTGGCGTCATCAGCTTTGCTACGATCATTGGTACTTATTACAAGAATTCGAAAACCCTGTACATATCGACGTGCATCACGGGTATTAAACTCATTTACTTCAATTTGCTTTTTTACAAGTTGATCGATACGCGGATCCTTATGTACAATTACACCTTGTTTATCCTGTGCCGTAGAAGAAAACGCACAGAATAAAAACGCTAACAATAAAAAATTTTTCATGCCCCGTTGAATTTGAACCTGCAATTTATTAATCTTTTAAAAGCTTTGAGACTTTGTTTTATTATATGGTTGGTGTCCTCACTGTTTTATCATATGGTTGGTGTCTTCACCAACCATTCAAATTAATTAATATTTACTTCCGCCACCTCCAATATTTTCAATAGGGTGCCAGGTTGTTTTGATTTCCTGCGTAGCCATAATATAATAAGGAGACTCGCCTACCGACGTATTCCAGTTATCAGCATCATAAATCATTATCCTTTTTACGTTGGACGCCGCTTTTTCCTGTAACTCTTTATTGATTGTTTTGTCTTTTAAAGTACTGATCACTGCGTTTACGTCCATATGGCTGGCAAATTGTGAAGCCAATTCGACGGGTTTTCCGGTAAGAATATTTACGACGCCTCCGGGTACATCGGCCGAATTAATTACCTCCGCAAACGTGATAGAGCAAAGTGGTTTTTTTTCTGATGCAAGAACGATACAAACATTACCACCAGCAATGATAGGTGCAATAACAGAAACCAATCCCAATAAAGAATCATTTTGCGGTGCAATCGTTGCTACAACGCCCATTGGTTCGGGCACAGAAAAATTAAAATGTGAGGAAGCCACAGGATTTACAGCGCTAAATAGTTGCTGGTACTTATCGCACCATCCGGCATAATAAACCAATCTTTCAATGGCAGCGTTAACTTCTTTTGTTGCCAGGGCCCTGGTAGAATCTTGTTGCATTAGTTCTTCAATAAATTGCGACTTCCTTCCTTCTAACATTTCAGCGATGCGATACAAAATTTGTGCACGGTTAAAAGCAGCCCTGCCACTCCATCCTTTGAACGCTCCTCTTGCTGCTACTACCGCTTCTCTAAAATCTTTTCGTGAGCTTAAACATATATTAGCCAACTGATCTCCCTTTTTATTAAGGGCAATATAATACCGCCCCGATTCAGTTCTTGGAAATTGCCCACCGATATATAATTTATAAGTTTTTAAAATCGCAATTCTTTTTGAAGTGGCTTTGCTGGCTTTTATTCCGTTACTCCTTCCTGATTTATTAGTTATTGTTAATTGATCCATGCGATAGTCGTTTTAATATGATATATGAATTCGTTAAACATAGCGCAAGCAAAAACTATTAAATGAATTAAATAATTTAATAGTTTAGATATGCTCCCAACCCATGCAATCCTCCTTCTCTGCCAAAACCACTTTCTTTGTATCCGCCAAAGGGAGAAGCAGGATCGAACTTGTTAAAAGTATTTGCCCATACCACACCTGCCCTCAGTTTTGTTGTCAGGTTAAATATCTTAGATCCTTTGTCTGTCCATACACCGGCGCTTAACCCATAGGGTGTGTTATTGGCTTTTTCAATTACTTCTTCATCAGTACGAAATGTTTGGATGGTGAGTACAGGCCCAAAAATTTCTTCCTGTGCTATACGATGACTCTGTGATACATTCGTAAAAAGAGTGGGTGCACAAAAAAATCCTTTACTGGGAATCTTACAATTGCTTTGATATATTTCGGCTCCTTCCTTATTGCCAATAGCAATGTATTTCTTAATATTTTCTAACTGTACCTTCGAATTGATAGCGCCTATGTCAGTGTTCTTATCCAACGGATCTCCTACAATTAGCGTTTGAATTCTGTCTTTAAGTTTTCGTAAAACAATTTTATGAACGGATTCCTGAACATACAACCGCGACCCTGCACAACACACATGGCCCTGGTTAAAAAAAATTCCATTGATGATTCCTTCCACAGCCTGATCGAGTGGGGCATCCTCAAAAATAATATTCGCTCCTTTGCCTCCCAGTTCAAGTGTTACTTTTTTGGAAGTACCTGCTACTGCTTTCTGAATAGTTTTTCCAACGTCGGTACTGCCGGTAAACGCAATTTTATCAATGCCTGGATGATTTACCAGGTGAGCACCAGTATTTCCAAAACCTGTAAGTATGTTTACTACCCCTTCTGGCAAACCGCTTTCCTGAATAATCTCTGCCAACTTCAACGCTGTAAGCGGAGTTGTTTCTGCAGGCTTTAAAATAACAGTGTTTCCGGTTGCCAGGGCAGGTGCAATTTTCCAGGCGGCCATTAACAACGGAAAATTCCAGGGAATAATTTGTGCCGCAACGCCCAGCGGTTGAGGAACCCTGTTAGGGAACGCATAATTTAATTTATCGGCCCAACCAGCGTAATAAAAAAAATGATTGGCCGCTAGCGGTACATCTATATCTCTTGATTCACGAATTGGCTTTCCCCCGTTCATTGATTCAATAACCGCCAGTTCCCGCGACCGCTCCTGTATTATGCGGCTAATTCTGAAAATATATTTTGCCCTCTCTTTGGCAGGCATTTTCTTCCAGACTTTTTCATAGGCATTTCGGGCAGATTTTACCGCTTTATCTGCATCTTCTCCGGTTGCTTCGCCAATTGATGCAATTTTTTCTTCTGTTGCAGGATTTATCGTATCATAATATTTACCAGCATAGGGTTTTACAAATTTTCCATCAATAAACAAATCGTATTGTTCCTTCAGTTTTATATGACTCTTGCTTTCGGGGGCAGGTGCATATTCCCAACCACTGTTAAACGTTAGTTTTGGTAAGCCATTCGTTGATTTTAACAGTGCTTCTTTCTTTTTTGTTGTTGCTGACATAAATGGATGTTTATATAAGTCTGCAGGGCCGAAAGACCTAAAGAAGATTAACTACAGAGATAAATTTTGAGGCTTCTTGAGTCTTTTTCTTTCGGACTATTTTAAATCAATCAATCGAAAAATAATCGGCGCTTTGGTACATACCTGTTTCTTCTTTTACTAATTGCATTAATACATCGTTGGCCAGACTGCTTGCCCCAAAACGAAACCAATTGTTATCGAGCCATGCTTCTCCTAACACTTCGTTTAGCATCACTAAATAGTGAAGCGCTGCCTTCGACTTCGATATCCCTCCTGCAGGTTTCATTCCGATCATTTTTCCGGTTTCATAATAATAATCGCGAATGGCTTCCAGCATTACAAGGGTTACTGGCATTGTTGCTGCTGGTTGTATTTTGCCAGTAGAGGTTTTTATAAAGTCGGCGCCTGCGTACATCGCAATATCACTGGCTCTGCGTACTTTATCATAAGTAACCAATTCACCTGTTTCTAATATAACTTTTAATCGTGCGGGCCCACATGCTTCTTTTACCGCAGCTATTTCATCAAATACAAAGTTGTATTCGCCTTCTAAAAATTTTCCGCGACTGATTACCATATCCACTTCATCGGCTCCTTCGTTCACCACATATTTAGTATCCCTGATTTTAATTTCTTTTGGTGCCTGACCGCTTGGGAATGCAGTAGCAACTGCGGCGACTTTTACCGAAGACCCTGCCAATGCCTTTTTTGCTACTCTAACCATGGAGGGGTATACACAAATAGCTGCAACTGTTGGAATACCTGCCAGTGAATCGTGTGGGTGCATAGCTTTATAGCAAAGCTGTTTTACTTTTCCAGCAGTATCTTTTCCTTCAAGGGTAGTAAGGTCGATCATATTAAGCACGAGTTTTAATCCCGATACTTTTGATTCCTTTTTAATGCTTCGTTTGGTGAATCGCGAGGCCCGTTCCTCAATACCTACCTGGTCAACAGGAGGGGAATGCCTGAAATCACGTATTACAAAATAATCTTTTTGCTGGGTGGGCATAGATAATTTATATATAATCAAAGTTAGCTTTTTAAGCCAATTGGCCGATCATTTTACATGGCTGCCTCTTATCCAATATTTTTTAGTGTAATAACTATTTTCTACCTATCGTTTCCTAACTTTCCAATTAAAGCTAACAATCAATGAGAAAAATTTTGTTCTTTGCCTGCTCGGCCTGGCTATTCTTTGTATCCGTTTTACTAGAGGCGCAAACCACATTCCCAGTAAACGGAGTGGCTGATAAACGGGAAGGCGTATATGCATTTACAAATGCTACCATTGTAAAAGACGGGCAAACTACCTTAACCAATGCTGTTTTAATTATCCGGGAAGGAAAGATTGCGGCAGTAGGTACAAATCTTGCCGTACCCAAAGATGCAGTGGTGATCGATTGCATGGGTAAATATCTTTATCCTTCGTTTATTGATATTTACAGTGATTATGGAATCACCATTCCTCAACGCCAGGGAGGCGGTGGGTTTTTTGGCCCTTCCCAGATAAATTCCAATCAAAAAGGAGCATTTGGATGGAACCAGGCATTGCGAACTGATGCAGATGCTGCGAGGTTATTCAATACGGATGAATCCAAAGCAAAAGTTTTGCGTGATATTGGGTTTGGTACAGTTCTTACACATCAGAAAGATGGTATTGCCCGAGGTACAGGTGCCGTTGTTACGCTGGCCAATGAAAAAGAGAACATGGTGGTAATAAAAGAAAAAGCCTCGGCACATTATTCTTTTAATAAAGGAAGCTCTACTCAATCTTATCCCAGTTCAATGATAGGATCGGTTGCTCTTTTGCGGCAGACCTATATCGATGGAAATTGGTATAAAAATAATCCATCGGCAGAAGGAGTAAACCTTACACTGAAATACTGGAACGAACAACAAGCTCGTCCCCAGATATTTGAAGCCAATGATAAATGGGGTGATATTAGAGCCGACCGGATTGGAGACGAATTTGGAATTCAGTATATCATTAAAGGCGGTGGCAACGAATACCAGCGAATAAATGAAATAGCGACTACTAAAGCCAGTTATATTCTATCTTTAAATTTTCCGGTCGCAATGGATGTAGAAGATCCAAATGATGCACGCTTTGTATCTCTTCAGGATATGAAGCATTGGGAACTGGCACCTGGAAACGCTGGAGCTTTTGAAAAAGCTGGAATTAATTTTTGTATTACTACTGCCGATTTAAAAGATATAAAACAGTTTACGGCTAACCTTCGTAAAGCTATGGACAATGGGTTAAGCGAAGCCAAAGCAATGGAAGCATTAACAAAAGCCCCCGCTACTTTATTAGGAATATATGATAGGGTAGGAAGCCTGGATGCCGGTAAACTGGCAAACTTTATAATAACTTCCGGCCCTTTGTTCAATGAAAAAACAACGATTCTTCAAAATTGGGTGCAAGGGGAAATGTATGGAGTAAAAGAAGAATCCTGGTCAACTGTGGCTGGCAGTTATACATTACAAATAAGTTCAGCAAAAGGAACGATGAATTATTTGGTTGATGTTAAAAATAACAGCAGTGCAAATATCATTGGAAAAGATACCGTAACAGGAAAATTTACTTATGATGGTAAAATGGTAAAACTGAGTTTTACAGAAACAAAAAAATCAAAAAATACTATTCGACTCAGTGGAGTAAGTAATGGAGATAGCTGGCAGGGTATTGGAGAAGATAGTGCCGGTAATAAATTATTATGGACCGCTAAATTTGATAAGCCAGGAATTGTAAAGCCTGATACTGCAAAAAAGAAAGAATTTTCTAAACCTGGTAATCTCACCTATCCTATGAATGCTTATGGATGGGAAGAGATGCCAAGGCAGGAAGTTATGCTTATCAAAAATACTACCGTATGGACCAGTGAAAAAGAAGGTAAACTCGAGAACACTGATGTGTTGGTAAAAAATGGAAAAATTATTCAGATTGGAAAAAATCTTTCTGATGCAACTGCCAAAGTAATTGATGGTACCGGCAAGCATTTAACAGCCGGAATTATTGACGAGCATTCACATATTGCCGCCTTTTCAATTAATGAAGGTGGCCAATCGGTAACGGCTGAAGTAAGAATGGGCGACAATTTGAACCCTGATGATATCAATATCTATCGGCAGTTAAGCGGGGGCGTTACCTCTTCTCATATACTTCATGGATCGGCAAATACGATCGGTGGCCAAACGCAACTTATTAAATTACGCTGGGGAGCAAATGACGAAGCACTTAAATTTCAGGGTTGGCCCGGTTTTATAAAGTTTGCACTTGGTGAAAATGTTAAACGTTCTTCCTCTACGCAGGGTAATACCCGTTTCCCCGATACGCGTATGGGTGTAGAGCAGGTATTAGTTGATGCCTTTCAGCGAGCCAGTGATTATCAAAAAATGCTGAAAGGACCCAATGGTAAATCTGTGAGAAGAGATCTTGAATTAGATGCCCTGGTTGAAATTATGAATAAACAGCGTTTTGTTACCTGCCACTCCTATGTACAAACGGAGATTACCTATATGATGCATGTGGCGGAAAAGTATGGATTTACCTTAAATACATTTACGCATATACTGGAAGGATATAAAGTAGCCGACAAAATGAAGGCCCATGGTGCAGCAGCTTCTACATTTGCCGATTGGTGGGCCTATAAAATGGAAGTATATGACGCTATCCCGCAGGGTCCTTCCATTATGCAAAAAGTTGGAGTGAATGTAGCGATCAATTCAGATGATGCAGAAATGGCCCGCCGGCTGAATCAGGAAGCTGCAAAGAGTATAAAGTATGGTGCAATGGGAGAGGAGGATGCCTTGAATATGGTAACGATTAACCCGGCAACTATGCTTCATGTTCAGGATAAGGTGGGTAGTATTAAAATTGGAAAAGATGCGGATCTTGTTCTTTGGAGTGATCATCCTTTAAGTATTTATGCAAAAGCAGAGAAAACAATAGTAGATGGTATAATTTATTTCGATCGTGAACGGGATCTTCAACTACGCAAACGTACAGTTGAAGAAAGAAACCGCCTTATTCAAAAAATGCTGGGCGATAAGAAAGCAGGTTTTCCTACCCAGGCCGCACAACCGAGTATGGAAATAATGCATAGCTGCAGCGATCATCAACATAAGCACGGTTTGCTGGTAGTGGATGCGGAGGATTAATTAATTTCAGTTTAATGTTCAATGTTTAATGTTTAACGTGTATTCCGAATGGCAACCATCAAATCGTTTGAAGATATTGAATCTTGGAAGTTAGCAAGAGAGCTTGCTAAACGAGTAGGCCAAATAATTGATAGTGGGCGATTCCTAAAAAGCTTTCGTTTGATTGGGCAAATAGAAGGGTCTTCCGGGACTTAATGGATAATATTGCTGAGGGATTTGAGAGAGGAACTAGAGCAGAATTTATTCAATTTCTTGGATACGCAAAAGGATATTGTGGCGAATTAAGATCACAATTGTATCGTGCGCTGGATAGGAATTATTTAACGCTGGAAGAATTTGAACAACTAGTAGAAACTGCCAAAAGAGTTAGTGGATTGATTCAAAAATTTATTGAATATCTTTTAACATTAAATGTAGCAGGGACACGCAAAAAACATTAAACATTAAACTTTAGACTTTCAACTTTAAAAATTTAACGATGAAAAATATAATAATAATCATTTTTTCTTTTGTGTTTGTAAATAACACCATCTCGCAAGACGACATCTACCCCGCGCCTCCGCAAAAAGGAACGCTGTTTATTAAAAATGCCACCATACATATCGGTAATGGCCAGGTTATTGAAAATGGAATTATTAAAATAACCAATGGAAAGATTGAAGAAGTTGGACAAGGCATTTCAATACCAACCGGAGATACAAAAGTGTTTGATGTAAAAGGAAAGCATGTATACCCAGGTTTAATTCTTTCAAATTCTCAATTGGGATTGGTAGAAGTGCCAACGGTAAGAGCAACAGTGGATGGTTCAGAGATTGGGGACCTTAATCCCAATATCCGTTCTATTGTTGCGTATAATACCGATTCAAAATTGATCAACACGCTTAAGTCGAATGGTATCTTACTCGCGAATATTGTACCAGATGGTCCCATCATTAGCGGCTCTTCGAGCGTAGTGCAATTGGATGCATGGAATTGGGAAGATGCAGCGTATAAACTGGACAATGGGATTCATTTAAATATGCCGGCCCTTTTTAATCGGCCAAATCCATTTGCAGAATTTTTAGGAATTGGCGCGCCGCAGGGCGATCCTGTAAAAAAAGCATTGGAAGAAATTAATAAAGTAAAAATATTTTTTAGGGAAGCAAAAGCATATGCTGCCCAGGATAAACACGATCAGGTAAATCTAAAACTGGAGGGTGTTCGCGGATTGTTTGAAAAGAAACAAAAATTGTTTGTTCATTGTGATCTTGTTAAAGAAATATTGGTAGCTGCAGATTTTGTAAAAGAATTTGGATTTGAAGTAGTATTGGTAGGCGCAAGCGAATGCTGGCAAATTGCAAATCTCATCAAACAGAACAATATGAGTGTAATACTAAGTCAGGCGCATAATTTACCGACGATGGCAGATGATGATGTGGACCAACCTTATAAAACTGCGGCGGCCTTACAGAAAGAAGGAGTATTGTTTGCTATTAATGATGATGATGGAAGTGCACGTGGCCGTAACCTTCCTTTTAATGCAGGTACCTATGCCGCTTATGGTATCAGTAAAGAAGAAGCTTTGTCGGCCATTACACTAAGCGCAGCAAAAATTTTAGGTATTGCAGATCGCACCGGTTCCATCGAAAAAGGTAAAGACGCGAATATTGTAGTGAGTGAAGTTGATATCCTGGATATGAAAAGCAGCATCATAACACTTGCGTTTATTCAGGGACTTATGGTTGACTTAAATGACAAGCACAAGCAATTGAATGAACGTTATAAATTAAAATACGGTATTAAATAAACACATCAGTGTTGAATTATCCTTCCTGAAAATAACAGGAAGGATTTTTTTTTGCCTTTCCTTGAATTACGCTAAAACTAATTTTCCTGTAAGTGGACTTTACCGTTCAACATTTCATCTTTTTAGGTACAATTATGAACCGGTATTTGAACAAGACCAATCCCAAAAATGTGTCGACGAATTTCCTTAGGGTTTAACAACTATTAACAAGCCTGTCCGGTAATCACTATTGGCTTGCCGATGGTTGCGTAGCATTGTACTTTTGATTTATCAAATAACAATCACTATTAAAAATTAAAACATGAAAAAGATACTAATCATCACCAGCTTATTTATTGCATTTCATTTTTCCGGATTTACGCAAGAAAAAGAAAACAACGAATTACGAATACCAACTACATTTCAAACAGATTTTCCTGGAGCTTCTGAAATAAGCTGGCAGGAAGGAGTTGAATTTAATAAAGTAAGCTTTTCTTTTTCTGGTCATGTTATGGTTGCCTATTATAAACCCGGCGGCGAATTTATTGCAGCCAGTAGAAATATCAGTTCTTTCCAATTGCCTTTGCGTTTACTAACCTCTTTAAAAACAAACTTTGATCGTTACTGGATAACCGATTTGTTTGAATTAAGTATAAATGACAACACAGAATATTATGTTACCCTGGAGAATGCAACCGAGAAAAAAATATTAATAGCAACAGGAAGTGATTGGGAGCTATATGATACCATTTCTAAAGAAGATTAACCAGGGCGTGGTTGATTAAGATAAACGCCTTGCGAAAGCAGGGCGTTTTTTA
>JBJXDV010000188.1:0-4702 GCA_046153465.1 Chitinophagaceae bacterium | reverse complement strand
TTTCTATCAAAGAAGAAAACGAAGGAGAGGATCGATACGGACCAAAATTTGATCACGATTATTCTGGCAAAGCCGGAGCGGGCACTATCCCAATTAATATTAAATCAGAATTTGGAGAAGTGATTATAGGCCATAATCTTTCTTTTGATGTTTCGGAAAAAGAAGAAAAGAAAGAAAAGAAAAAAACAAGAACAGTCTAAAAACTATCTATTTCGGATAGGTGTATTAACACTGATATTTTAAAAAGAGGCGGTCTCAAAAATATTCTAACTATATGTTTTTCTCGCAACGACGCAAAGTCGAAACGCGCGATCCTCAATATTTCTTCTTTGCGTCATGGAGCTCTTGCGAGATTTTATTTGTTTTTTGAGACGGCCTCTTTAATGTTAAAGAAATAGATGATGAAAAGTGGTAGCATGTTATTGAATCAATCCTTTCCTTCCGTTGCGCCGGGTAATCTACCCTTTAGCCAGGTGATCTGACCACGATGATTCGACTCATGTTCGCACACATGAAACCATTTCCAGTAAGTATTTATAGATTCCGTTTTTGAAAAAGATGGATCCACGGCCAGTAACCAGGTATCGTCCTTCTTCTTAAATTCTTCCAGAGTCTTTGCGCGAACTTCTGTAATCAGGTCAGCATAGTACTTCCAATCGTGATTCTTTATTTCTTTTCTACCGAGGTCTCCAAGTTGCATCGGCGCTTTCCATAATTTTTCTTCGCTCTTCGTAAATTTAAATCGGCCTTCAAATGAGTTAATTTGATACCATTTGTCAACTGCCCCTAAGTGCATCAACAGCGCACCGATAGAATTGGATTTTTGATCAAATTGATGATCCAACTCTTCCATCGAAAGATTTTTAGTAACTTTCAACACGGTATCCCTGTTGTAATTTAACATGGACACCATAGTACCGATATGAGGTGAATACCCTTCCATTGGACCAATTCTAAACAATCCTTCACCCAGTTCAGACCTATGTCGATCGTTTGCAAAAGAAGACAATGCAGTTAACCCAGTTGCTAAGGTTAAAGATGTTTTTAAGAATTTTCTACGCGGTTGAGCATTAATAACAGGCATTGAAAATAGTTTTAGTGAAAATATTAAATCGTTTCGAATTATATAGACATTGAGAGTTCCCGTTTACAAAATCCTTGTGTTGAGTAATCAGCAATCGCGCTGTTTATTCATAAAACAGCATTCAATTTCTTAAAGGTTTACTTTAGCCATAAATTCATCATGAAAGTACAATGAAAAAATTAATTTAATGATCGTTGGTCTTTGTATGTATGGAACAATATTTGCTCAAAATATAAAACAGAAAGACCTCCGTGTATCAATTCGTAAATATTGGTTTGTAATGCTTACAAAGGGTCCAAACAGAAATCAGGATTCAATAACCGCCGCTGCCATACAAACCGAACATCTAAGCAATATCGGGTATTTATATCAGGAAGGTATCGTTAAAGTAGCTGGCCCCTTTGATGAAAACGACCAATGGCCAGGATTATTTATTTTTGATTGTTCAACAAAAGAAGAAGTAGAGAACTATTTGCAAACAGATAAAGCTGTAACTTCCGAAAGACTTCGTTACCAAATCCAAGGTTGGCATACAAGTCCTATCGGGAGTTTTAAACCCGGCAAACCTAAAGTGAAAATTTAATGTCAAATTATTCGGCAAAAGAATTGCTAAAGAATTTTTTCTCTGTTTTAGCAGGCGTAGTTATTGCTTTTGCGATATTGATAAGTCTGGCCGCTTTTTTATTGTTTGCTGATATAATACCTGCGGGACACACAAGGACAAATGAACAGGATTTGTTAGTAGCTGAGATTTCATTTGCCATTTCAATAATTATAGCCAGCGTGGCAGCAGGTTATAGTACGGCTAAAATTTCAACACGGCAAAATTGGCTTCATATCATTATTGCCGGAATTGTTTTCATGGTATTCCTATGGTATACCCATGAATTTGATTTTGGATTTAGTGATACCTGGAGTTACACTTTCTTACTTTTAGTTTTACCATTTACCCTATTAGGTGGATATTTTGGTTTGCGAAAAAAGAATGCTGATTAATAATGTAAAACTATTATCGCAACCGTTATTAGGTTAAAAAGTAATAGTATTTATTTTCTTGATTTATTACCGCTTTGTTCCACTTCTTTGTTAATTTCAGTTACATCAACTGTTTGAGAAAAATCTCCCAATAACCATTTGCAGAAATAGTCGGCCTGCATCCAGAAAAAATATTCTGACATATCGCCAAAGCCGTGCCGCTGGCCAGGCATCAACACAAAATCAAATCGCTTATTTGCTTTAATCAAAGCATTGGCCATGCGAATTGTATTTGCAGGATGCACATTATTATCCATATCGCCGGTTGATAACATCAATCTTCCTTTAAGGTTCTTTGCGAGGTCCGAATTCTTCTCAATGGCATAAACAAAACTGGTATCATTTTTTTCGCCAATTACTTCCCGAACGCCATGATGTTTTTCGCTCCACCATCTGTTATAAATATTATTTTCATGATTACCTGCTGAAGAAACAGCTACTTTAAAAAAGTCGGGATACACCAGCATTGCTGCCGTACTCATAAAACCACCTCCCGAATGACCATGAATTCCTACCCGGTTAATATCAATAAATGAATACCGATCCGCCAATTGTTCTATCGCTGCCTTTTTATCAGCCAATCCATAGTCGCGTAAATTGCCATAGCCAAAATTATGATACCATTTACTTCTGCTGGGATGGCCGCCCCTGTTACCCACTGTTATAACGACAAACCCAAATTGCGCTAAACGATCTGTACGATCCATTGACCTGCTAAATGATTTGTTTACCGCTTCAGTTTGGGGTCCCGGATAAACGTATTCAATAATGGGGTATTTTTTTGTTGAATCAAAATCAAATGGCAGATACATTACTCCATATAAATCCGTAATACCATCATCCGCTTTTACTATAAAAGGCTGTGGGAATTTATATCCAGCTCCTTTCAAGCGACTGAGATCTGTTGTTTCGAGATCCATTATTTTACGCCCTGAATTGTCATATAAAATTGATTTTGGAGCTGTGTTTACCCGCGAAAAATTATTGATAAAATATTTTGCATCATCATCCATTGAATGCGTGTTGTCAAAATCGCCCGGATTGAGCAATTTCAAATTACTACCATCAAAATTTACCCGATATAAATGAAGATAGTAAGGATCTTCGCCTTGTTCTTTTCCATTGGCCGTAAAATACAGTACCCTGTTTTTCTCATCTATTTCTTCAATATCCTCGCAATGAAATGGACCGGATGTAATAGCATTCTTTAGTTTGCCTTCGCCATCATACAAATAAAAATGACCCCATCCATCGCGTTCACTCCAGTGAATTAATTCTTTTCCTTCATTTACAAATCCTGGCCTCCGGGTTTCAACATAAGTATTCAACCGTTCTTCTATCAATAGTTTGGGCTCGCCTGTTTTTACATCAACTGCACAGAGATCTATTTTTTTCAAATCACGGCTGGTACGACTTAAATAAAACCGGTCATTTGTGCCCAACCAAACCACCGAACGAAATTCATCATCCCTTTCCTTTTGTAAAGAAGGTCTCGAAGCAATCGATATTTCCTGGTCCTTAAATAGCTCCGTGTTTAATCTCTTACTGGTTTTCGAAACAAAATCAAATAACAGCAATTCGCGCATAGGCGCATCCGTTTCACCCGGCATATGATATTTATAGGTTTCCAGGGTTGGCCTGGAATCTCCGACATTATTAATTACCCATAAATCTTTTACTTTTCGCATATCGGAACGAACCATCGAAAAATATTTTCCATCGGGCGACCAGAGAACGAAAGCTGATTTTCGTTTGTTTTTATTTTTTTCTTTATCGGTATTATTCTCACCGAAGGAATCTCCGCCATAGGAATAATTTTCAATACCATCAGTAGTAATACTCTTTTCTATAATGGTAGAATCATCTTCATTCCTGAGGGCTTTTTGATAGTTAGCGCTATCCATCCAATAGAGATTATAGTTTTTTGCAAAAACTATAAATTTTTTATCAGGAGAAATGGAAGCCCATCCCGGTTTGCGAACGGGTCGTTTAAATCCCTTCAATTCAGTAATAGCACCATTGGTTAGATTGTATTCAAAATAATAAACCTTCTTTTCTTTTATGGAAGGAGCATTTTTTTTACTGGTATCTTTTTTTTCTGTCTCTTCTGAGCTTTTCACCTGAAACTGTATGGTTTTTTCATCTTTTATAAACTGAATGCTGTCTATACCCAGATGTTGTGCGTCGAAAGGATCTTTTACTAAAGTAGAAATAAGTGATGCAAGTTTTGCATTATCAAATAATTCTTGCTTGCTTGCTATAGAAGGGTCAACGATATACCATTTTTTTCCGGCAGGGGTTTCATAGGTATACCAAAAGCGGTTCGATTTTTTCAACCAATGAGGGTCAACCAACGTACTAAAAACAAGCTTATCTAATTTTTTGGGAGAAAATCGCGCTGCTAGTGAGTAATTAGCTTTAGCAACCGAAGCGCTTTGCCCAAAGGAAATGAAAGCGCATGGCAGAATAAAAAGACAAAAAATTAATTTTCTCATTACGTTAGTTTTGTCCTCGAAAATTAGGACAAGCACTTAACTCAATAAAATAAAAGAAGGTTTATTATTTTGAATACAATCTAACCAA
>JBJXDV010000187.1:0-27346 GCA_046153465.1 Chitinophagaceae bacterium | reverse complement strand
TTTTTTTCGAGCCTCCTGGAAAAGAAAGTGGTTTTTAATTTTTCCAATCGGCATTGTTGCGGCAACAACTTATATGACGAACTTTGAAATGGCCGCCGATGCAATCTTCTATCAACCTACTTCAATAAAAATGGCCGGAGCATCAACCAATAAAGTGGATAGTAACAGGCTTGTAATTGGCGTAGTAAACAATGGTGAAGCCAAAGCCTATCCAATACGTTTTATTGGGTATCATCATCTTTTAATCGATACAGTTGGAAACAAACGCGTTCTAATTACATATTGTACGGTATGCCGCACCGGTAGAGTATATGATCCCGTTGTAAATGGCAGCCAGGAACAATTTCGTTTAGTAGGCATGGATCATTTTAATGCGATGATAGAAGATGTATCCACCAAAAGTTGGTGGCGGCAGGCTACGGGCGAAGCGATTGCCGGAAAATTAAGTGGGAAGCAATTACCTGAATTCTTCAGTACGCAAACCTCGCTGGCACAATGGTTAGCAATAAATCCACATTCACTGATTATGCAGGCCGATGCTTCTTCTATCGATTCTTATGATACATCTATGAATTATGAGAGTGGCAAAAGCAGGAAAGAGCTTACAGGAACGGATACACTATCCTGGAAAAATAAATCATGGGTTATTGGAATAAAATCGGGAAATGAAAGAAGGGCCTACGATTGGAACAAACTTAAAACAGATCGGATCATACAGGATCTTGCAGGAAATACGCCTGTATTATTGGTATTAACAAAAGATGAAAAAAGTTTTTTTGCCTTTGAGCGACCGAACCAGGAAGCGATTTTCGAATTAAAAGACGATACGTTGATAATGAATAAACGCCATTTTAAAATTAATGGCCAGGGAATAGATACTTTATATGCTTTAAAACCTATCCCTGCCTACCAGGAGTTTTGGCATAGTTGGCAAACGTTCAATTCCATTACGTCAAAAAATTAAACCTATTATACCTAAAACAAAAGAGCCTCTTGCATAAACGAGAGGCTCTTTTGTTTCGTATCTTTAATAACACAACTTCAACCATGCAAAAAAATAATTTTTTTCTGCTACTGCTCTTATTTTCTTCGGGAACCATTGCACAAAAAATATATACACCCGACCAGGTATATGGCCAGCTTTTTCACGATGTTCAAATGGCAAAAGTTTTTGAAGATGGAAAAACATTTGTGGATTGCATCCCAAAGCGCAATCCAAAAGATATTATGTATGATTATGGTATGATGAAAGGACCAAAAATGGATCTTAAAAAATTTGTTGAAGAAAATTTTGAATTGCCCCATACTCCCCAACTGAATTATGTTTCCCGCGAGAAAGACATCGTAATGCATATAAAAAACCTATGGGGTACATTGAAACGGGAGGCAGATGTTGTTGTGATTGGAGAAGGATGGGGAGGTTCTCATAACTCATCTTTATTGCCATTACCAAATGAGTATATTGTTCCGGGTGGTCGTTTCCGTGAAATTTATTATTGGGATTCTTATTTTACGATGTTGGGTTTAAAAGAAAGTGGTGAAACGGCAATCATCGAAAATATGGTAAAGAATTTTGCCTTCCTCATTGATAATTATGGGCATATTCCCAATGGAAGCCGTAGTTATTATTTAAGCAGATCCCAACCCCCTTTTTTTGCATTAATGGTAGAATTATTGGCGGAAATAAAAGGAGATAGTATTTATCAGCAATTCTTACCTCAATTAGAAAAGGAGTATGCCTTCTGGATGTTGGGAGAAACAAAACTTAAACCGGGTGAATCTTCTGCAAGAGTGGTGAAATTAAAAGATGGTTCTATCTTAAATCGTTATTGGGATGATAATCCTGTACCGAGGCAGGAAAGTTATCGGGAAGATATAGAAACGGCAGAAAAATCTGGTCGTAATAAAACAGAGATATACCGTCATTTGCGTGCAGGCGCTGAAAGTGGATTAGATTTTAGCAGCCGTTGGTTTAAAGATGAAAAAAATATCAGTACTATTCAAACCACCGATTTAATTGCAGTGGATTTGAATTGTCTGTTATACAAATTAGAGCTGATCATTGCGCGGGGAAAAATGATAAATCAAGATGAAATAATATCTGCCACTTTTACAACGAAAGCATCCGTTCGCCGTACTGCCATTGATAAATATTGTTGGAACAAAACGTTGAAATATTATACCGATTTTAATATCAAATCAAAAACGCAATCTTCGATAGTTAGTCTTGCAGGCATGTATCCTTTTTGCGTTTTCCAGGGTACACCCGATTACCTCAGTTTATTGGCAAAGCAGGCATCGGTACAAATCAAAACTAAATTATTGCAGGCAGGAGGAGTTACTACTACTGCAAATACTACTGGTCAGCAATGGGATGCGCCTAATGGATGGGCACCTTTGCAATGGATGACTGTTTGGGGATTGGATCGTTGCGGACAAAGAGAATTAGCAAGAGATATTGCACAACGATGGATAAAAATCAATAGGGATGTATTTGGCAGAACAGGTAAGATGATGGAAAAATACAATGTGGTAGATACAAAATTAGAAGCGGGTGGTGGAGAATACCAGGGGCAGGACGGGTTTGGCTGGACCAATGGAGTATTTTTAGCGATGATTAAAAAATATGGGTTGCCAAAAGAATAGTAATTAGTTTATTTTTTTCGTGTGTCCCTCCACTTTATTAACTCTATTAAAAATGATTTTTAAGAAATTCATTATTTTATTCGCGTCCATTCTATTTTCCATTTTTACAGTCGTTTCACAAGGCAACAAACAGCAGGTATCAATGGCATATAGAACAGCCAATATAAGTTTCCCGGGTAGTTTCATTGGCAATTGGAAAGGCGAAATGGTTTGGTCGAAGCCAGGAAAAAATATACCTCAAACTTTTATAATAGAATTAAAAATTCAAACTTTAAAAGATTCAGCAGGTCAATATAGCTGGAATATTATCTATGGGTCAGAAAATAAGGATAACAGGCCCTATATATTAAAGGCGATCGATAGCTCAAAGGGTCATTGGGTGGTAGATGAAGTAAATACAATCGTATTAGACCAGTACTGGGTTGAAAATAAATTTCAAGGAGTTTTTTCTGTTCAGAACGCAACGATCGTTAATAGCTACTGGATAGAAAATGATAAAATGAGGGTTGAATTTCTACCCTATGGCACCAAGCTCATTAATACCACTGGAAAGGGAGATAAAGAAACTCCATTTGTGGAGAGTTATGAGTGAGAAGTTATAAGCGGGGAGTATTGTCCAGAAAAAAATAATTTGTTAAAACTACACCGAGAGAAATTCTTTTCCTTTTCAATCCCGGTCCAAAAAATAAATTTTTTCTTCCTGTTTATTACGTCGAATAAGCTAGTGCTGTGACCGCAGCCTCAATTTTGATAAAATCTTATCCTGCTGATACAATCCTTATTAAAAGCTGGCATATATCCTGAAATGACAGAAACACACAAAGTATTTTACTTTATTCCTTTGTGTATTCTTTGTGGCGCTTTGTGTTAACATATCTCTTGCACCCAGGCAAGATGTAGTACAATTTTTTTAACACAAAGAACCGCAAAGTCATTTCACAGAGAATACACAGAGTTGTTTTACAAAGAAACACGAATAGTGCTTGTACGTTCACCGGTTCATAAGATCAATTTTTTCAGCTAAAGGCTTTCGGCAGAAAACCATTTATTCCACAATAAACTTAACATGAAACTATTCCTCTTCGACTCCCCGCCTCCTGCGGTTATCTAAAAATTATATTCTGCTCCGTCTCCTCCTGAATATCCCTTTTTCTTTCTCCTTACCCGCTTACCTTTGCCAAAATTTTATACATGCGGTTTTATATAATTTTATTTCTTTCATTTGCCACATTCTTGAATAGCTGTTCAACCAACAACGTTGATAATGATGAAAGCCTGAAAAAATATTTTGATGATAATAAGGTTACCGGAACCTTTGGCTTGTTTGATAATGGAAAAGGGAGATTTACTGTTTATAATATAGCAAGGTTCAGCGACAGCGCCTACACTCCTGCTTCTACCTTTAAAATTATTAATTCTTTGATTGGCCTGGAAACTGGTGTTGTAAAAAACGACAGCGCCATCATAAAATGGGATAGTGTTACAAGAAGCAGGGAGGAATGTAATAAAGATTTGTATATGGTGGATGCCTTTCGTATTTCTTGTGTGCCGTGGTACAGGGAACTTGCCCGCAGAATTGGCAAACCAACGATGCAACATTACCTGGATACAATTGGTTATGCTGCGAAAAATGGCAGATTTGTAATCAAAAATAACTTGGATTCCTTTTGGTTAGACAATACAGCTAAGGTTACTTCCGATGAACAATTGGGAATGGTTAAAAAATTATATTTTAGTCAACTCCCCTTTCAAAAACGCACGCAGGAACTTGTAATTAAAATGATGAAAATGGAAAGTAATTCTAATTATTCGTTAAGTTTTAAAACAGGATGGGGAACAACAGCCAGTGGCAGTCAACTGGGGTGGATTATTGGATGGATTGAAGAAAATCAGCATCCTTATTTTTTTACCCTTCAAATAGAATCTGCGAATAAAGATATCGATATTCGTAACGTTCGCTTAACTATGCTGAAAGAGATACTTAAGCATCTGGGTTTTATGGAAGGAAAAAAATAAAACCTAATCCTTTCTTAAAGCCATAAACAGGGTACGATTGGTGTGATTATTGAATCGTAATGTAATTCTAAAAAATTACTTGATCTCCAATGAATTTTCAATTTGAACATATTGAGTTACTACCGGCATTTGGCGTTCTGCTATTACCAATACTTTTTTTTGTATGGGCCCTTTTTCGCAAAAAAAGTATTCTAAGAAAAATAGGGACTCCTTCACTGGTAAAAAATCTTATTCATAGTTATTCACCCGCCAATTTTTTATTGAAACTTATTTTTCTGGCACTGGCGTTGACAGCAATCATTGGAGCTGTAATCAATCCCCAAAAACCTGGTAGTAGCAGAAATATAAAAAGAGCCGGTATTGATATAGTAATAGCGCTGGATGTAAGTAAAAGTATGCTGGCGGAAGATATTAAACCCAATCGTTTAGAAAAAGCAAGACAATTTATCTATAAATTATTAGATGAATTAAAAGATGATCGCGTTGGTCTTGTTTTATTTGCAGGGCATGCCTATTTGCAAATGCCGCTAACCACCGATCAAAGTGCTGCAAGAATTTATATGCAAAATGTATCTACCACCATTGTTCCAACACAGGGAACAGTAATCGGTGAAGCCTTAAGGATGAGTAACAGTGCCTTTAACAGTAAGGAAAGAAAATATAAATCAATTGTGCTCATTACGGATGGAGAGGACCATGATCCCGAAGCAGAAACGATCGGTACTACACTGGCCTCCAATGGTGTAATGATTAATACCATTGGCGTTGGTTCTCCCGAAGGAACAACCATTATAGATCCAGCAACTGATTCTTTTAAAAAAGATGCACAAGGGCAACCGGTAATTTCAAAGTTAAATGAAGCCCTATTACAAAAACTGGCAACTACAACCAATGGTATCTATAACCGGTTAGAAAATATACCTGAAGTAGTAAAAAAGATTCGGACGCAACTAAATACAATAGAAAAATCTTCACTGGAAGATGCTTCCTTTCGGGATTATGATAGTTATTTTTATTGGTTAATTGGCATTGCACTTCTTTTTCTTGTACTGGAGTTTTTATGGCCCGAACGAAAATGGAATATTGCATGAGAACCTTTTTTGCTATAATAGTATATTGTTTAACCTTTAACGCAAGGTTGTTGGCACAAACTGAAAATACAGCTATTGCTAATGGTAATAAACTATACAAAGAAGGTAAGTTTGAAAAGGCAATAGAAGCGTACGAACTGGCACTTCAGCAAAACCCTGACAATGCCATTGCACGCTATAACCTGGCAGCCGCACGTTTTCGAAATAGTAAATGGGAGGAGGCACAAAAAGAATACGAAGCCATTCAACAATTAACTAAAGATGATAATTTAAAACAAAAAGCGATTTATAATAACGGGGTGTCTTTTACCAAACAAAATAAACTGGCAGAAAGTATTGCTGCTTATAAAGAAGCATTGAAAAGAAACCCTACTGATGAAGATGCACGTTTCAATCTTCAAAAAGCATTGGAGGAAGAGCGTAAGAAAAATAAGCAACCCGAAAAAAACGATCAGCAACAAAAAAAAGATAAAAAACAAGAACCTCAAAAACAACCTCCCGCCAATAAAAAAATGCTGGATCAATGGTTACAGTCTCTTAAGCAAAAAGAGCAGGAAGTGCAACAAAAAATGCAACAAACGAAAAACAGGTCTGTAACACAGCCAGAGAAAGATTGGTAGTTTGTGTGAGTAGTTTTTAGTTTTGATACCGCAGCTCCCAGCTTAAAGCTACTAAAAGTCAACTATTCCTTATTATTTTCAACCATTCCATTCCACTCTTTGTTATTTTTGCTAAGCGCTTAAAGGCGTAGTGCCATCATTTTCAATTTTGCACACCTGCACATTACAAATTATTATGCAATTTTATTCTGCATCGCTTACTGAATACAAAAGACTAAAAACTTCCGAAGTAAAAATTGGAGATTTATTGCTTGGCAACAATCATCCGATAAGGGTGCAAACCATGACCACCACAGATACCATGGATACAATGGCAACTGTTGAGCAATCGATCCGCTGTATTAAAGCGGGTGCCGAACTGGTTCGTATTACAGCACCCAGTAAAAAAGAAGCTGAAAATTTATTGAATATTAAAAATGAATTACGCAAGAGAGGATATACAACTCCGCTGGTAGCAGATATTCATTTTACACCAAACGCTGCAGAAATTGCTGCGCGTATCATTGAAAAAGTACGGGTGAACCCGGGCAATTATGTAGATAAGAAAAAATTTGAACTGATTGAATATACCGATGCAGATTATGCAGAGGAAATTGAACGGATCAGAGATAGATTTACACCTCTCGTAAAAATTTGTAAAGAATACGGAACCGCTATGCGCATTGGTACCAATCATGGTTCTTTAAGCGATCGTATCATGAGCAGGTATGGAGATACTCCTATAGGAATGGTAGAAAGTGCCATGGAATTTTTGCGCATTGCACGTGGTGAAAATTATCACAATATAGTATTGAGCATGAAAAGTAGTAACCCACAAGTAATGGTTCAGGCCTACCGTCTGCTTATTCAATCCATGCACCAGGAATTTGATAATTGTTATCCATTACATCTGGGAGTTACAGAAGCTGGAGATGGAGAAGACGGACGAATAAAATCGGCTATAGGAATAGGAAGTTTACTGGAAGATGGAATCGGAGATACTATTCGTGTATCCCTAACCGAAGACCCGGAGTTTGAAATACCGGTTTGCAAAGATTTGGTAAAAAGATATCAGATGAGTCAGGAGCCAGGTGTCGGGAGTCGGAAGTCGGGAGTAGAGAGTTGGCAGTCAGTTGATGAGAGTCGGAAGTCGGTAGTCGGTAGTCGGGAAACCAGCTTACCTGAAACACATCCGCATAATCTTCCGGTGTTACCATCGTCGGGTCTTTCCTATAACCCGCTGGAATATACGCGAAGAAAAACAAATCCGGTTGATATTATCGGAGGAAGCCAGGTGCCGGTGGTAGTTGCTGATATGAGTAAGATTAAAAAGATTAGTCCACAACAATTACAAAGTATCGGATATACGTATAATGAAGCAACTGATAAATGGTATATTGGAGATGCTTCGGCAGATTTCATTTTTGCTGGAAATCAACCGATCGATTTTGCGCTTCCAGGTACACTGAGAGTAATTGTATTTCCTGACACCTATCAAAAGGCTACTGATAAATCGACCTATTTTCCCATTTATGATATTTCTGAATATCCGGCTGAATCGAAGAGTAAGCACCTCAATTTTGTAATGATTGATTGTTACAGTGATCCTGCTGTCAAGATTGACCTTAATGCAATTCGAAACGATCCAACCGTGGTTATTTGTTTGAGCAGTTCCAACAGGAATGCGATGCAATCGGTTCGAAGAATGTTTATTGAACTGGGAACATTGGGTATTAACAATCCTGTGATATTAATAACCGATAGCCATTGTAAAACACCCGATGAACATTTAATTCATTTTGCTACAGAAACAGGTGCATTATTATTAGATGGATTGGGTGATGGTATTTGTTTAGGATATAGCAGTGATGCACAACTGGAAAATAAGCAAGCAACAGGAAGAACCTATCTCGAAGTAAGAGATGCGTATCAGTTTACCAACAACACGGCTTTCTCTATTTTACAGGCTACCCGTACGCGGATTTCAAAAACAGAATATATTAGTTGCCCGAGTTGCGGTCGTACTCTTTTTGATTTGCAGGAAACCACGGCAAAAATTCGTTCGGTTACCAATCATTTAAAAGGATTAAAAATAGCGATTATGGGTTGTATTGTAAATGGACCCGGCGAAATGGCTGATGCCGATTTTGGTTATGTAGGAAGCGGACCCGGAAAAATAACATTGTATAAAGGCAAAGAAATTATCAAGAGAAATGTAGATAGTGCTATAGCCGTAGAAGAACTCATCTTATTAATAAAAGAAAATGAAGCCTGGATAGAGCCATAGAAAAAAGTAATTGTCATTTTCGTTTGATATACCTGGTGCTTTATTTCATTCGATTATATTCCTTTCTAAAACCAGTAGGGAAAACCATAGCTCACAGTAAAAATAACCGCTGCATTTTTTTAACTGCAATTCATAATCAATTGTATTTAGCAATCCATCTTCTTAAACTATTTATATTTGCAACGTTAATTGATCACTTTTGACTTTTGACTTTTGACTTTTGACTTTTCACCAATGAACCGCATCGATCGCTTACATGCTATACTTACACATCTGCAAAGCAAGAGAAAGGTAACAGCACAAGAGATTGCAAATCGTTTTAACATCAGCCTCAGAACGGTGTACCGTGACGTAAAAGCTTTGGATGAAAGTGGTGTTCCGGTGATCGGAGAAGCCGGAACCGGATATACAATTATGGAAGGTTATCGATTACCGCCTGTTATGTTCACGCAAGAGGAAGCAGTGTCTTTAATGTTGGGGGCTAAATTGACTGCACAGTTTACTGATAAATCTGTACAAAAACAATTTGAGTCAGCACTGTTTAAAATAAAATCCGTACTAAGAAATATCGATAAAGAACATGTAGATCAGTTGAACGATTCGATTGCTATTTTAGCACCCAAACCCGGACCTGACGATGGATCGGCTCAATACCTGGCTGTTTTACAAAAAACAATCGTTGATAAAAAGATAGTTACCATACGCTACCAGGCGAACTATAGTGAAGAAATAACGGAACGATCTATTGAACCCATCGGATTGTGTTATTATGGTTCTGCCTGGCACCTGATTGCGTGGTGCGGGATGCGTAAGGGATACCGCGATTTCAGGATCAACCGAATGAAAACCCTTCACGTAAAAGAAGAACTATTTGCTGGTAAAAATCACCCCACCCTTCAACATTTTATTAATGAAATGACGAATAACCACCAAACGGGCTTGCAGGAAGTGACTGTATTATTTAGCAATAAAATAATAAAACATATCGGCGAACAGCGCTATTACCATGGTTTTGTTTCGGAAGAAAAAGTTGGAGAAATGTACCGAATGAAATTTTTGACTGCCCACGCCGAAGGACTGGCACGTTGGCTATTAATGTATACCGATGGAGTAAATTTGAATGAATCTCCCCTGCTGTTAAGCCTTATGAAGAACCTTATTAAAGATCTGGCGAAACAACATACGTAATTCATAAAGAAAATTTATTTGCTTTAAACTCAAATTTATTTTCTCGCTGCTGACATAGGGCTGTCAAACACCAATGGTAATTTTATACTCTTAAAAAATTATCATGGAAATAAAAACACATCCTCCAATGAAGGTGCTTTACAGTACGCACCAAACAACAATCAATGAATTAAGTCAATTTGTAGGAACGGTTGTTAAACAACTATATCACGAAGCCGCGAATAATGACGTATTGGTAAGCGGGCCGGCTTATTGGATCTATTATGGAATGGATGGAAAACCGGATACGGTTTTTACATTGGAAATTGCTATACCAATTCAGGGTGGCATGAAAACGTCCACATTTGCGACAAAAGAATTACCAGCATTCAAAGCAGCGAGTCATGTTCATGAAACTGCCTGGGCGAAAATGCCGGAAACCTATGAACAATTGATGCAATATATTGCAAAGAATAATTTACAAATGACAGGCATTTGCCGGGAGATTTATTCGAATATAGACTTCGAAAACCCGGGAAATAATCTGACTGAAATACAGGTTGGTATATTGATTAACGGATTGCAGGATGCATTATAGTGGAAGCAGGTACAAAATCGCAGCGTTACTGATTGTGTTGCAACTACAGGTGGCTGTTATTATACAACCTCCGAATAAATAACGTTGAACTTTTAAGCCAATGTTTACGTAATTACAAAGCTTATAAGTTTTTTGCCGGCACTTTATTTAAACTCTTAAAAAGCCACGGAATGCCCTGGCAGCATAGTAAGACTGAGCACCATTGTGATACACGAAGACACTGTCATAGCGATAATCACAAAAAAGTGCGCCTCCCAGTTTTCGAATAGAAGCAGGTGTTTTTATCCAGCTAGAAGTTTTCGTATCGAAATTTCCCAGTTTCTGCAGCGCCCGATATTGTTCTTCCGATAAAAGTTCAATGCCCATTGCGGCCGCCATATCCATTGCGTTATTTTTCGGTTTATGTTCTTTCCTTTCCTCCAGCCCTTCCCGGTCGTAGCAAACACTTCTGCGTCCATTGGGGCTTTCTGCAGAACAATCAAAAAAAATGTATTCGCCCGTATTTTTATCAAGTTCTACAACATCAGGTTCCCCTCCGGTTCTTTCCATTTCATTAAGACACCAAAGTTTTTCTCCGCCAGATGGCGAATCCAGCTTTGCTTGTACTTTGGCCCATTCAAGACCTTTATGTCGGTTCCTATTTTTCTCAAATCGATCCTTTAATACATTGAGTAATTTTTTCTGTTGTTCAGGCGACAACCTATTTTTATTTCCCATTGTGAAAGCTTGTTAAGTTGATTTGATTACAATATCCTACAGTTATTGAATACTCTAACGTTTAAGGGTACTTGCATAAAATCAAAGTCAGTGCCATTTGAAAAATTTTAACGACCATCCTGAGCTGGCCAATCCCAAAATTTTTTCCCTTTTCCAAAAGTTTAATCATCTTAACTATTCTCGCGGCTTTTGTTTCAATTTTCTTAGCATCTTCAATCCAATCGATATAATATTTTTTATTGCTATCGGAAAGTTTTAGAAAAAATTCATACGCGCTTGGTGAATCAACTACTGAGTCCAGAATCTCTTCTGGAATATCCACAGGCGATTTGTCTACGAACAAGGTAACATGAACACCGTCACCTTTTTTCTTTTTAATTGCCTTACGTAAAGGCGCTTTCAGGGGTAAAAGCATACTATCATTTTTCATGGGCAGCAGATTAAATTGGCGCAACTCATAGGTATCAACATATCCTTCGACCCTTACCAATCCAAGTGTCGATTTTGCGCCTGAGGGAATGCCAGGTAGTACAACGTAACTCAATCCTCCTTTACCAGCCTTTTTTTTGATTTTATATGTTTTATCGACTATTGGTTTCGCCATGATTTAACAAGAAGTCTACAATGGATGAAAAAACACAGAGAACACAGAGTTGTTTGCATAAAGATTTCTTAGTGAACTTTGTGATGTATTTTCTTTGAGGTCTTTGCGTTTGCTTTCTTAACACAGAGACACTGATTGTCCAATAACCACCAACTCAAAAAAACGAGAACCCAAACAACTGTCTTAGAACCTGTCTAAAATTCATATTTCTAATACTAGAAGCCGCAGATTAAAAAACCTCAACTAGGTTAACTTATCCGTACTACATCTGCGAATCTGCGGCTATACAAAAAATATAAAATCGTTTTTAGACAGCCTCTTAGTTTTCAAATTTAAAGAAATCCAGGATTTCTTTTTCAGTTATCCATTATCTCAAAGGCTTTACAAGCCTATTCTGGATTTTTCTGCACGGGTAATATTCGGGCTAGTGGGCAAAACCAGGTTTAATAATCATAATAACAAGTATACCTCATAGATAGTAACAACTTTTCCGGCGTACAGGTCGCCGCTTCCTATCCCACAACTTTTGCTCCCTCTTCCAATTGCATTATATATACTTCAGGAGTAATGGAGAATTGTTTCTCGTAGGCCTCCTGCATTTGGGTTTTAAAAATTTCAACTGTATCGCTATGAACAATATTAATGGTACAGCCGCCAAATCCTCCTCCCATCATGCGGGCACCAATTACTCCGTTGATTGGTTTGGCATTCTCCACCAAAAAATCCAATTCTTTACAACTCACTCCGTACCGCTTGCTCAATCCTTTGTGAGAGGCAAACATCATCTCGCCAAAACCTGTAAGATCTGTATACCTTAATGCTTCACATGCTGCCAGTAAACGTTGATTTTCATTAACAATATAACTGCAACGATCATACACAGTTGAGTTAAACTCTTTCCAATGCCGGGTCAATTGTTCATAACTAACATCACGCATGGATTGAATATCGGGATAATATTTCCTAAGCAGCTCTACACCCAGTTCACATTGTTGTTTCCTTACGTTATATTCTGTTCCCGCCAGTGAATGGCTTACCATTGTATTTACCAATACAATTTTATACTCAGGAAAATCAAAGGGAATATATTCATATTCCAGGTTACGGCAGTCCAATTTCATTGCATGACCAGCCTTTCCATGCAAACTGGCAAATTGATCCATGATGCCGCATTGTAAACCAACAAAATGATGCTCTGTTTTTTGACCGATTACGGCAAGTTCCATCCTGCTATACTCGAGGTTAAATAATTCATTAACCGCAAAACCATAAGCAGAACAAAGAGCCGCTGAAGAACTCATGCCAGCACCTACCGGTATATCGCCATCAATAAGCACATCTATACCTTCAATAGAAGTACCGGTTTGCTGAAGGTAATAAGTTACCCCCAGCAGGTAATTCATCCATCCCGTTTGAGGCTGCTTTTCATCAACTGAAAACGAAGCTGATTCTCCATACTGCCTTGCAAAAACATTAATGGTACCCGTATTATTTTTAGCAATTGCTGCATATATTCGTTTATCAATGGCAGCAGGCAATACAAAACCTTTGTTGTAGTCGGTATGTTCTCCAATAAGGTTTATCCTGCCCGGCGCTGCTGTTAATAATGGTTGGCGACCATAACGTTGAACAAATTCGTGATGCAGTTTAGCTATCATTTTTAAAAATTGTAAAAATTAATACTAAAAATAATTAAAACCTGATCATTCGAGCACTATGAATTTTTCGATTCAATCAATATCAGAAAATGGCTTATCGATTATTCGATTAGCTAACAGTGTTTCCCACACTATGATAGATATTTTACCATCCTATGGTGCCCTTCTTCATTCCTTTACCATTCAAACAGCCCAGGGACCTTTTAATATCATTGACAATTATAAAGATAAACGAACCATAGAAAGTCAATTGAGCCATTCTTATAAAAGTTCGAAATTATCGCCTTTTGCCTGCCGTATTCCCGCCGGAAAATATGAATGGGAAAATAGTCAGTTTGAATTCACCAATAAATTTAACGACGGTTCGGCTATCCATGGTTTGTTATTTAATAAGGCGTTTTCCGTTGACGAACAATATTTCAATAATGAAAAAGCTTCGATTAAACTATCTTATCATTATAGTAAGGAAGATCCCGGCTATCCTTTTGAATATCGTTGTTCTGTAATCTATACATTATACCCTGATAATACATTAGAGGTAGAAACCACGTTGCATAACCTCGATAAAGTGAGTATTCCTATAGCCGATGGCTGGCATCCTTATTTTACACTTGGCTCACCCGTTAACGGGTGTGAATTGGAATTTGCCTCCGATACAATGCTTGAGTTTAACGAACAATTAGTTCCAACGGGTAAATTCATAAATGATCCTTCTTTTATTAAATCAAAACTGATTGGCAATCGCTTATTTGATAATAGTTTTCTATTGCAATTAAAAGAAGGATCACCAGTTTGCACGCTTCATAACCCCTCTAATAAACTTACCCTGCTTTTTTATACCAATAAAAACTACCCCTATCTTCAGATATATATCCCCGACGACCGCAACAGTATTGCCATAGAAAATTTAAGTGGGGCACCAAACTGTTTTAACAATGGTATGGGTCTTAAAACCTTATTATCCGGACAAACGGAAACATTTAACGTGACGTATAAATTAGATCAGCCCTAAAATAGCTAACTTGCCACAAATTATTTATATGATTAAGAAGAGGTGGCTGCCTGCCATTTTTTGTACGCTTTTCCTGCTTGGATGCGCAGAAATAAATGAAGAAATTGTATTGAATGAAAATGGAACTGGTACCTATGTTACTAAAACGGATTTGAGTCAGATGATCGAAATGATGCAAAGTTTTGGCGGTGATGAAATGAATAAAGAGGGGCTCGATAAAGTGATCGATACCGTACTATCCATGAAAAGTTTTGCAGACACTTCCAGCAATATGAGTGCGGAACAAAAGCAATTAATGAGCCGGGGAAAAATGCGGCTTCAAATGAACATGAAGGAAAAAATATTTAAGATTGATACTGATTTCCCATTTTCCAGTTATAATGATCTTCAATTATTGTTAGCCGGCGCCGGCGGAATGTCGAACCTGAGTGGGGCCATGAAAAAAATATTCGATAAAGGAGCTACTGAAAATACCAACCTACCCGATTCGCCGATCGATCCGGGCCTCGATCAAATCTCCAGTATTTTTGATGTCGTCGTAAAAAATGGATCCATCAGTAAAAAAGTAAACCAGGAAAAATTTAAGGTACTGATGGAGAAACCCGAAATGGCACAAATGGGGCAGTTAACCGGGGCAGGAATTGAAATTCTTACTTCAACTGTAATTAAATTACCACGCCCTGTTATTAATGCTGATAACATCCTGCTTAAATTATCGGATGATAAAAAAACAGTGACGCTGAAGTACAACATGCTGGAATTATTTGAAAGCCCTGATAAATTTTCTTATACAATTACTTATTAATCCTTAATTAAGAAATAAGTAATTTTTTAGTTAACTGATTATTTCATGAAACAGCAATGGTTGCTTTATCTTTTCGTCGCTGACTTAATCACTGAAATCATTGCTATCTATTATAACTTAACCAACGTACGCTTGTTCACCAAGCCATTACTGATGATTAGTAATGGGTTGTTTATCTGGCAACAAGTTATTGTTGATAAAAAAATTAAACTCTTTCTTCTTTTCGCAATTGGTTTTTCTCTGGTGGGAGATATTTTTCTATTATTTGAGAAAAGCAACAACTCAAATTTTATTTTTGGCCTGGTAAGTTTTTTACTGGCCCATATTTTCTACATATTGCTGTTCCTGCATGCAAGAAAAAGCCATCTACCTAAACGAAGATGGAATCCTTTTTTTATCACCGTCATTCTTGTATATGTTGCTATCCTATTTTATATCCTGGGTCCAAATCTGAGAGCCCTAAAAATCCCTGTATTAATTTACTCGCTGATATTAAGCTTTATGTTGATTGCTGCCTATCATTCTTTCAATTTCATTACTCAAACGGGCGGCAGATGGGTTATAACCGGTGCCTTCTTCTTTGTTGTTTCCGATTCTTTATTGGCAATCAATAAATTTTATACTCCGCTCGCTTTCGCAAGTATTGCTATTATGATTACTTATGCCATGGCTCAATTATTTATAGCAATAGGTATCACAAAATTTACCCGTTCACCCGATAAGGCCTAATTTTACGCTTTATATAATTTATGCAACAAACCGATTTTCTCATTATTGGCTCCGGTATTGCCGGCCTTACTTTTGCTCTTAAGGCTGCCAAACAATTTCCGGATAAAAAAATATTAGTGATTACAAAAACACAGGCCGATGAAACCAATACCAAATATGCACAGGGTGGAATTGCTGGTGTGTGGGATGCGAATAACGACAGTTTCGATAAACATATTGAAGACACCTTGATTGCCGGTGACGGACTTTGTAATAAGTCCGTTGTAGAAATTGTAGTAAAAGAAGGAGTAGAGCGCATTCGGGAAATTATAGAATGGGGCGCCGAATTTGATAAAGAAGCGGATGGTGATTATAAATTGGGGAAAGAAGGTGGCCATAGTGAATACCGCATTCTTCACTATAAAGATGTTACCGGTAAAGAAATGGAGAGAGCGTTGCTTACTTCGGTAGAACATTTTAAAAATATAGAAATTATTAAACACTGCTTTGTTGTTGATCTTATCACCCAGCACCATCTCGGCTATCTTGTTACTAAATCTACCCCTGATATCGAATGTTATGGGGTATATGTGCTCAACCGCGAAACCAATCAGATAGAAAAAATTCTTGCACATACTACTTTATTAGCTACCGGAGGAAATGGACAAGTGTATCGTTCAACCACCAATCCTTTTATTGCAACCGGCGATGGAGTGGCAATGGTTTACCGTGCGAAGGGTCGGATCGAAAACATGGAATTCATCCAGTTTCATCCAACAGCTTTATATGAACCCGGAGTACGCGGCCAATCATTCCTAATTACTGAAGCGGTTAGAGGTGACGGTGGTATTCTTAGGAATAAAGATGGCGAAGCTTTTATGGAACGATATGATTCCCGAAAAGATTTAGCCCCGCGGGATATTGTTGCACGAGCGATTGACAGCGAAATGAAAATTTCCGGTACTGAAAATGTATTTCTTGATTGCAGGCATATGGATCAGGAAAAATTCCTGGAGCATTTTCCGAATATTTATGAAAAATGCAAATCGCTAGGAATTGATGTGGCAAAGCATATGATACCTGTTGCGCCAGCAGCACATTATAGTTGCGGAGGTATTCAAACAGACGAATGGGGTAAAACATCTATCAAAAATTTATATGCAGCAGGAGAATGTGCCAGTACAGGTTTGCATGGTGCCAATCGATTAGCAAGTAATTCATTACTCGAAGCAATGGTATTTGCACACCGTTGTTTTATAGATGCGGCTAAGAGTTGGGATGTTTCCAAATCCTCCCCTTTTGGGGGAGACCGGGAGGGGGCCGTACCCGACTGGAACGCTTCCGGCACCACACAACCGAAAGAAATGATTTTAATAACACAAAGTTTAAAAGAGATTCAGCAGATTATGAGTGATTATGTTGGTATTGTACGCACCAATGTGCGGCTGAAAAGAGCCAGCAAACGAATTGATTTATTATGGGAAGAAACAGAAGCTCTCTACGAAACAACTACGCTCTCGCCCCAACTTTGTGAATTAAGAAACATGATTACCGTAAGCTACCTGATTGTAAAATGTGCCTCCTTCCGGCATGAAAGCCGTGGATTACATTTTAATACCGATTATCCCGGTAAAAGTGAAATGGTACAAAATATTGTTTTGTAATTGGCGGGTGCAGGTATTTCTTTTATGATTTTTTCATTACAGATTATTGCCGGTAGTTATTATAAATTGATTTTTTATTCCAAAATAAAACCAGACTTATGTAGGTGATTGCATCACTGGAACTATAAATCACAAACAACAAACCTCTCTATGCAAGCAATGATTTTTGCAGCCGGCTTGGGTACACGTTTTAAACCCTGGACCGACAAACATCCAAAGGCATTGGCTATTATAAATGGCAAGTCGTTGCTTCAACGCAATATTGAATACTTACAGCAGTATAACATAATGAATATAGTTGTAAACGTGCATCATTTTGCAGAACAGGTGATCGACGCAATAAAAATTAATAACGGTTGGGGAAGTACGATTTCAATAAGCGATGAAACCAATCAATTACTAGAAACAGGTGGGGGCCTGAAAAAAGCAGAACACTTTTTTAAAGACGATATCATTGTTATCTTAAATGCCGATATACTTACTGATTTTGATTTAAGACTGATGATAAATTATCATCTGCAACAACACTCATTAGCAACATTAGCGATAACCGATCGATCTACTTCCCGATATTTTTTATTTGATGAAAACAATACAGTTTGCGGCTGGAGAAATACAAAAACAGGTGAGGAAAAAATAAGCCGCCCCTCTAATAATCTTTCTCAAAAAGCTTTTAGTGGCATTCATATTGTCAGTAAAAAAATATTCCCTCTTATAAAGCAGCAAGGAAAATTTTCAATCGTTGATGTTTATTTGGAATTAGCAAAAACAACCGATTTAAAAGGATTTGATCATAGTGGAAGTAAATTGGTGGATGTAGGCAAACCCGAATCCGTAGCAATTGCTGAAGAATATTTTAAATAAATATAAATATCTTTTTGTTCTTGATTAAATTAGTTTGTTATTGATAGGAAAGATTCGGCTCCCCATTAATCATGAATTATCCATAAACATATTTTCAAAAAAGGATTAGGCACGAATCGTTCCTACGGAACGAATTTTTTCAAACTAATAGTTCTACCCATGATGCGTCCCTACGGGACGAGGAGCGATTAAAGGGAAAACTTTTCTCAAATACTAATGAACTACCCAGGGCCAGGGGCAAGCCCACTGGGTATCTAGAACAACCTCAACTGATTCGAATATACCTTCTCATAGGTATCTTCTTTACCTTGATTCTCTATGTATCTTTTGATTACATCTTCTGTTCCATGTTGGCCTACCGTATTGATATAATAACCACTCGACCAAATATTACCACCCCACAGCATTGTTTTAACTCCAGGATGCAACCGAAATATCTCCCGAGCTGTTATGCTCTTAACAATCCTTACTATATCTGACGGACTCATCCGCGGAATTCCTTGTACCAAAAAATGAACATGATCTGTATCGCTTCCTATTTCAATAAATTCAATCTCATGCTTTACCGTTATCTCGAAACAAGTTAACAACAACATTTTTGTTACCTCTGCTGAAAATATCTTTCTCTGATACTTCGCAGGACACACTAAATGGTACAACAGTACACTTACATTGTGCGATTTTGCTATGTTTTCTGCCATACCCCAAATATCCCAATCATTTCCAATACACCTGAGGCCCAGGGGCAAGCCCTGGGAATTCATATCGATTAAAATTAATAGGGTTCTGTATCTCGTCCTGTAGGGACGCATCATGGGTAGAATGATAAGAAAAGAGAATCTCGTTCCGTAGGAACGATTCGTGCTTATAAAGAAATCGCTAAAAATAGTTTGTCAATTTAAATTTCTTTCTATTTTCTATAGAAATTATTGCAATAAATCTGTCTGGTACAAAATGTGCTTCCACACCTCGAAGGGCGATTGAATTGCAGGCAATTCTCAAATACTATTAAAATTAATAGGGTTCTGTATCTCGTCCTGTAGGGACGCATCATGGGTAGAATGATAAGAAAAGAGAATCTCGTTCCGTAGGAACGATTCGTGCTTATAAAGAAATCGCTAAAAAAAATTATCAATTTAAATTTCTTTTTATTTTCTATAGAAGTTGTTGCAATAAATCAGGCGAAAACAAACAGCAATTGTCAAAATTTATTTGCATTTACTACAGACTTCCAACTATAAACTCCAGACAATAGACTTCCGACCACTTTATCCCACTTTGTAGTATAGGCCATTACCAGAACAATTCGTAACTTACCATTCGAATTAAACCATTCTATGCAATTGCTCGACTATATCCAGGTAAAAACCAATACAGGGTTTGCTGATATTGAATTGTATCACGGCGATCTGTCTGCAATTCCTAAAGAGCATGCGGTAGATATTGTTATACTTTCTGCTTATCCCAACGATTATACTCCTGTTGAAGGTACCCTGATTGGTGCTTTGGATAAAAAAGGTTTATCCGTAGGCGAACTATCGAAGCATAAAGAAATGGATCTTCGAAAATTTCTCTGGTGCTGGTTTTCCAGTGAATTGAGTCCCGCACAACAATCTCAATTTAATTTTCATCATATATTATGTTTCGAACCCGAAAAAAGGAAAGACGAAGCTGCTGAATATGTTGCCGATATTTTCCGCTGCCTTAATAATTTTGTTTTTGAAGATGATCATAACCATGTTGCCATGCCTACCGTGGCAGCAGGAAATCAGCACGCTTCTGCTATTAAAATTACCGAAGCAATTATTGAAGCAGGTATTTTTTGGCTGCAGCGCGGCCTTCCACTATCAACGATAAGAATTGTTGAAATTGATGAACAGAAAGCAAATGATCTTAAAAATGTTTTTGCACGTTACAAAAAGCAAGGTGAAGTACTTGAAGAGGAGAACATAGATATCGAATTGGAAATTGCCAAAACCTCTATTCCGCGGAAACTAGCGCCGCCAGCAGCAAAGCCACAACCTCTTCCACAAGAACCGCCGATGCCCGCAATTGCGATAGCGCCGGCCGTTGGAGCCGAAGTAAAACCGCATTACGATCAATTCGATGTTTTTATCAGTTACTCACATAAAAACAGGGATCATGTAAACTACTTTATCGAACAGTTGCGTATCAAATACCCCGATCTTCGACTATTTTATGATAGCGATTCCATACCAAAAGGCGGACAATGGCTGAAAGAGATATCACGTTGCATTGATAAAAGTAAAAAGGTTCTAATCTTTCTATCCAAAGAATTTGATGAATCACCTGCGTGTTGGGATGAATTTCAATGCGCCAAAGTGCGTCAAAACAGAACAGGGAAAAATATTATTATGAATATTTACCTTCTTCATCATCCCGAATTACCTTCAATGTTCGAAATATTTAACTGGATCGATTGCCGTGAAGCTGATAAACAAAAAATGGAAAATGCCATTGATGAATTAATAGGATCAATAGATCGGTAATACCGAATGTCTAATTCAATCTTCCCCATCTTTCAGTATTTTTCATTTATAAACAATCTTTATCCTGGATAAATTCCACAACATATTACGTGTAGTCATTACCTTTCCGGAAAATTACGCTATATGTCGAAGGTTCTTGTTGCAATATTGCTCTTGCTTCCAATAGTTGGATTATCACAATCCGCAGCAGCTTTAAAATCAAAGCAACTTATTTTACCGAATGGCTGGAAACTTACGCCCGTTGGAAAATCACTTCCCCTGGGCGACCTTCCTCTTCATCTTATAGTATCACCATCAAAAAAATATATAGCGGTTACTAATAATGGACAGAGTGTACAATCAATTCAATTGATTGATGCTAAATCTGAAAAAATACTTGATACAAAAATTATTGGGAAAAGTTGGTTCGGTCTTGCCTTCAGTGCCGATGAAAAATATTTATATGCCTCGGGCGGTAACGATAACCAGATAGTAAAATATGCCATCATCAATAATAAATTAAAATTAAAAGATCATATTGTACTGGGAAAACCCTGGCCCGAAAAAATTTCTCCCTCCGGACTAACTATAGATGATGCTAAACAATTACTCTATGTAGTTACTAAAGAAAATAATGCGCTATATATTATTGATCTCAAAACAAAAAAAACTATTAAACAAATATTTTTAGGAGCAGAAGCATTTACTTGTATGCTTTCGCCCGATAAAAAAGAATTATTTATTTCGTTATGGGGAGGCGATAAAATTCTTATCCTGAATACTCAACAACAATTGCTGATTGATTCTATTTTGGTAGGAGATAATCCGAACGATATCTGCTTATCGAAATCTGGTCAATATTTATTTGTTGCCAATGCAAATGATAATTCCGTATCGGTTATAGATATAAAAAAAAGAAAAGTACTCGAAACACTTGATGCGGCACTTTATCCAAATTCTCCCAGCGGTTCTACCAGCAATGGTGTTGCATTAAGTACCGATGAAAAAACATTGTATATCGCCAATGCCGATAATAATTGTTTGGCTGTTTTTGATATCAGCAAACCAGGGTTCAGTATATCCAAGGGGTTTATTCCAACGGGTTGGTATCCTACCAACATAAAAGTAATTGGTTCAAAAATTTTTATTGCGAACGGAAAAGGGTTTAGTTCAAAAGCCAATCCGTATGGTCCGAATCCGGTTGACAGGGACGAAGAAGTAAATTACCAGGCAGGTGATAAAAAACGTCCGAAGGAAGTTGAATATATCGGGGGGTTATTCAAAGGAACTTTAAGCATTGTTCCGGCGCCTTCAGAAAAACAATTGAGTGCTTATTCATTGGCTGTTTATGATAATACTCCTTTTACAAAAGAAAGAGAAACGTTTTCGCAGGGCGAAGTGGGAAATCCAATACCAATGAAGGTTGGTGATCCTTCTCCAATAAAATATGTTTTCTATATCATTAAAGAAAACCGAACCTACGACCAGGTACTGGGAGATATGAAAGAAGGGAATGGCGATCCGAGCCTTGTTTTATTTGGAGAAAAGATTACACCCAATCAGCATAAGCTTGCCCGTGAGTTTGTACTGCTTGATAATTTTTATGTGGATGGAGAAGTAAGTGCCGATGGCCATAATTGGAGCCTTGGAGGTTATGCCACCGATTATTTAGAAAAAACCTGGCAAACCAGTTATGGCGGTCGCGGCGGCAATTATGATGCTGAGGGCAATCGTGGAATCGCAAATAATAAAGGCGGGTTTTTTTGGGACCTCTGCAAACGTAATAACATAAGCTATCGCACGTATGGCGAATTTGCCGACGATTACAAAGCAAATATCCCTGTGTTAGAAAATCATTTCTGTACGTATTACACCAGTTGGGATGAGCGTGTACGTGATACTACTCGTTTTTTTCAATGGAAAAGAGATTTTGATTCAATGCTTTCTATTAATAAACTAACGCAGTTTAATTCGTTGCGATTTATTAATGACCACACAGAAGGATTAAGCAAAGGAAAACCAACTCCCTTTGCCCATGTGGCAGATAACGATTGGGCGGTAGGGTTATTTATTGAACACCTCAGCAAAAGTTCGATCTGGAAAGAGAGTGTAGTATTTATTGTAGAAGATGATGCGCAGAATGGGCCCGATCACGTGGATGCCCATCGAACTACTGCGTATGTAGCTGGCGGATATGTAAAAAGAAAATTTGTAGATCATTCCATGTATTCTACTTCGTCTATGTTACGAACTATGGAATTAATCCTTGGGCTTCCACCAATGTCGCAATTTGATGCGGCGGCCAATCCGATGTGGAAATGTTTTTCTTCCACGCCCGATCTTACTCCTTTTAGTTCAGTGCCTGCAATGATTGATATCAATGAAAAAAATATAGCAATTAATGAATGGCAACGTAGATCCGAATTGTTCAATCTTACTAAAGAAGACGCAGTGCCCGATCTTGAATTCAATATCGTTTTATGGCATGGAATAAAAGGCGATCATATTCCTTTTCCCGGGCCGAGAAGAGCAGCATTTCTTAAAATTAAAGAAGGTAAGGAGGACGATGATTGAGTTTAGAAAGTCATTTTTGAAAGAGGATATATATGCTCACTAATAATAGAATAGATATAGGGGTTGTTGATTTGAATAAATAACCAGCGTTACGTTAATCATAAGCTCACTTATATCCTATTAGTATACAAAGTAATTTTCTTTGATCCTTTGTGTATTCTTTGTGGTTCTTTGTGGTAAAAAAAATATACTTCAGGTTGTCTACCTGCCAATGGCTATTTTAACACAAAGTGCTACAAAGTCATTTCACAAAGAATATACAAAGTTGTTTCATAACGAAACACCAATCAAGCTTGTAGGTTCATAAATTCATCAGATCGCTTTTCATCTAAAGGCACTTGGCAGAAATCCATTTACTCCACAATCAACTTAACATGACACTAGTTTTTTACAATAGAAGCTGCTTTACTTCAAGTTCATGGATTTTGTTTTGCTGAAACCAACCCCTGGTTGAGCGCCTCAGCCGGTTCGGTACCGACGCAGTTGGTATCCGTAGCAAGAAGCCGTTGCGGCGCGATGCCCAGGGTAACGGCCCCCCGGCCCTGAGGGTAAAAAGTATTCAAAAAAACAGAAACACATTTTTTGTAGCCATCAACAACAAGATATATATTTTGCTAGTTGATCGTTTATTGAAATAGTGTTTTAATAATTTATATTAAGCTTACCGGAGCGTATTGAATTTAGTTTTGCTGACACCAACCCTGGGTTGAGCGCCTCAGCCGGATCGGTACCGACGCAGTCGGTATGCGTAAGCAAGAAGCGGGTGCAGCGCGATGCCCAGGGTAATGGCCTCCCGGCCCTGAGGGAAAAAGTATACTAAAAAATTAAAAATATATTGTATTACCATTCTCTTTAAAATCATTTAATCGCAAAACATGTATCTTCTAATTCACCACTATAATTTATTGTAAATTCGCAGCTTAAATTAAAATGATACATGCAGGGCGTGGCAGAAGCAATTGAATCATTGTATAAAAAATGGAGCGGCATAGCTCCAGTTCGAATTGAGTTATTACCACAGGCAGGATCCGATCGCCGTTATTACCGCATTCATACCAAAAATGTTTCGGTAATTGCTACCCATGGTATTAATATTCCTGAAAACGAAGCCTTCATTTATTTCTCGGAACATTTTTCAAAAAAATCATTGCCTGTTCCGACGATACTTGCTGTTTCCGATGATAAAACAATTTACCTGCAACAGGATTTTGGAGATATCTCATTATTAAACCGATTGGAAAAAGAAGGATTCACTCCAGCCATATACGAACTTTTTAAAACGAGTTTGCATCAGCTTGCCCTCTTACAGGTTAAAGGAAATGATGAATTGGATTATAGTCGTTGTTTAACCAACCAGGAATTTGGCAAACAGGCTATCATGGCCGATCTCTTATACTTCAAATATTATTTTTTAGACGCCTTAAGAAAGCCCTACGACAAACAAAAACTGATTGATGATTTTGATGCATTGAGCAGTTATCTTACTCATACAGAATACAAATATTTTATGTTCCGCGATTTTCAAAGCCGGAATATTATGATACCGAATGATAACGAAGTTGGCTTTATCGATTTTCAGGGAGGAATGAAAGGAGCACCTCAATACGATGTAGCAAGTATGTTATGGCAGGCCAGGGCAAATTTACCCGACGATTGGAAGGAAAACCTGCTAAATGATTATATGGATTCCTTTGAACAATTAATTGGTCATTCTATTGATCGGGCGGTTTTTAAAAGTCAGTACAATGGCTATGTATTAATTCGGTTATTGCAGGTATTGGGTGCTTATGGATTTCGCGGATTGTTTGAACGAAAAGCACAGTTCCTTACCAGTATACCACAGGCATTAGCCAATTTAAAATGGTTTGTCGATAATCAACGGGCTGGTATTGCAGTACCTGAATTTAAAAAGGTATTGGCTATATGCATCAGTGATGAAATTGTGGATCGCTTCACACCCCTTCGTGCAACCGAAGAGACTCCGCTGGTGATAAAAATTCATAGTTTTAGTTTTCGGAAAGGGATACCCGAAGATAAAAGTGAAAATGGAGGAGGTTATGTTTTTGATTGCCGGGGAATATTAAATCCTGGAAGAATTGAACAATACAAAACCCTTACCGGCCGAGATCAGGAAGTAAAGGATTTCCTGGAACAAAAAACAAAAATGCCCATATTTTTAAACAGCATATTTGATATTGTTGATATAACGGTAGAAGATTTTATTGTTCGGAAATTTGATAAACTGATGATTAGTTTTGGATGTACGGGTGGGCAGCACCGAAGTGTATATGCGGCAGATGCATTGGCCCGGCATTTGAGAAACAAGTTCAATGTAAAAATTGAATTGAAGCATATTGAGCAGGAGGCAAAGAATTGGATAAATATAGCTCCGGAAACAAAATGATAATGGTGGTCATGCGGATAGGAACACTGATGGAACAGATTAAACTGAAAATACGGATTTTTTTTAAGTTTTATTTATTATCTGTGAATATCCGTTGTATCCGCATTGAAGTTGTATAGGAACACGGATCGAACTGATTAAACTGATACTACGAATTTTTTTGTAGTCGTATTATTATCCGTGATTATCCGTTCTATCCGCGTTGCCATTGTATTAGAAAAAGGATCGAACTGATTAAACTGATACTACGGATTTTTTATAGTCGTATTATTATCCGTTCTATCCGTTCTATCCGCGTTGCCATTGTATTAGAAAAGGGATCGAACTGATTAAATAGAAAATATGAATTTTTTATCTGTGAATATCCGTTGTATCCGTTACATCCGCGTTGCCATTGTATTGGAGCACGGATCGGACTGAATAAACCATTTCAATCAAATGGACTTATGTATTACCTGATTTATATTCCTCTTTATTTATTTTCTTTATTGCCTTTACAGGTTTTGTATGTGTTTAGTGATGCTATCTACGGCCTGATCTATTATATAATTGGTTACCGTAAAAAAGTAGTAATCGAAAACCTGCTCATTGCATTTCCCGAAAAAACGGAAAAAGAGCGAACTAAAATCATGAAAGACTTCTACCATAATTTTGTAGATACCTTTATTGAAACCATTAAGTTTCTTTCCTGGAGTTATGACGCATTAGATAAACGTTTTACTGCAAATTTATCGGGTATGGAGCAGGCTTATGCCTCTGGTAAAAATATCAATCTTATTGGCATGCATAATTTCAATTGGGAATATGCCAATTGGGGATTGGTAAAAAAACTAAAATATCCCTGGTTGGGTATATACATGCCCGTTGGCAATAAATCATTCGACCGAATCATCCGGAATATGCGCAGTAAGCCGGGAACTATTTTATTACCCGCTACTGATTTTAAAAACCATTATTTAAAGTACGCCACCCAACTTCATGTATTGGGTTCAGCAGCGGATCAAAGTCCGGGTAACCCCGGCAATGCTTACTGGGTTAATTTTTTTGGAAGGCCCACGGCTTTTGTTACGGGTGTAGAAAAAGGAGCGCGCATCAATAATTCGGCGGTAGTATTTGGAAATTTTTATAAAGTTAAGCGCGGTTATTACCATATAGATACAGAATATATTACCGATGATCCAAACGGAATGCCCGAAGGCGAACTCACGCGCTTATATGTACAGTATTGCGAAAAGTGCATTCGCAAAATACCCGCTAACTATTTATGGAGCCATCGCAAATGGAAGCATGAGTATAGGGAGGAGTATGGGAAGGTTTTATGATGGATAGGGTTGGTTAACTTACAAACTGTTTTAAAATAAAAAATCTTCCTTACAAAAAAAGATTTTTTATACTTTCCTTAAATTCTAATCTGCTTTTTTATCGTCTTTGATTCCCAAAAAA
>JBJXDV010000186.1:0-6800 GCA_046153465.1 Chitinophagaceae bacterium | reverse complement strand
ACTTTTTTTCAATTGCATCCACTCTTATTTTTAAAGGCTGTGTAAATCAACTTCAGTATGCTTTACACGAAATTGTACCAACTGTTTTTTAGAAATAAAATAGTTTTTTCACAGTCTGACGAACAGGGCTTGCTTGCAGTTGGGGAATTGACCATCTGTCCGCCCGGAACTGAAGCTAAATTAATAACTAAAAGCCGAAGTTAACCAACAAAAGCCCGGCAGAATTCCGTCCGCCGAAACCAAAGCCTGGATATGCACAGCCGATGATTGCTTCAACGTCCAGCCCCAATTGCAGCAAACCCCATGTTGTGCGTTCGTGCTTTCAATAGTTTAGTCGTAATGATATTTAGCTTTAAAATATGCTATAAGTTCTGCATTTCTTTTTTTGAGCTTTTGTAAGTCATTCACTCTTGCCTGACAAAAATTTGAATACTGAGTTAATTGATTAAAATACTTGTTTAATAACGCTTTGTTGTTACCATAAATGGCAAATAATCTAGACCCATTGGTAGTGTCTTTCCAAACTCCATAATCACGTAATGATGCAGTTGTTTCCCGTAAAGTAGTTTGGACATCCTGAAGCCCCGTGGATTCACTTACTTTATATAACCGTAGTAGGTTATCGTAAGATAGGATACTGTCTGCATCAGCTTTTTTTAACAATCGGAGTCCCCCTGCATTTTTTAGTTGCGTTAATGTTCGGTCTGTATTAATCATATCTTGGAAAGACCGAGAATTCAAATAGAGGGTGGTTAAACAGTTTTTTGGTGGATGGTCACTCAACAGAGAATCGTGACAGGGAGACATGTTTTGGAAAGCAGAGAGCTTAATTTGAAAACTACTAATAAGATTGTTGAAGTGTGATGAATCAGTTATCATGTCTTCGTAAAAAGAATAGGTGTATTGTTTACCTCTGTCGCTTTCAATTTTATGTTCTAACTGATACTCTGCTAAAAATCCACAAAATACAGCAAGGAACAACATTAAAAATTCCCAAAAATAATTTTTCCAAGTTTTCTTTTCGTGTCCATGATGTGCATGGTGATGTACTTCCATATTTTCAGTTTCTCGATTTGGGTTGATGGTCTCCGTTTCAGGAGTAGGAATAATTTCGTCAGGCGGATTTTCCGATTGAGTATTTATCGGATTATCTAAATGTTTATCGTCTGTATTGTCTGCCATTTAATTTTAAAATGTTTAAGTTATAAGAGTGTCGCTTTAGCATGACGCACAACGTTGTGTATTTGCGAAGGCAGGGGATTCAATGAACGTCCCGCCCGGTACAAATGCTCAATTAAAATATTTATGATGAAATTACAACAAAAGATCAATAGTTGACGTCTCGCCCAGGCGGAAGTTGAATAGAACTAATTGGCTGAGGTTTTAATGTCATGCCCTGCTTTTGCAAATACACTTGTTGGGCGTAGTTTTATTTCTTCTTTCTGTCTTTTTTTAAAATTTTCTTCTCGTCACTTTCAAGTTGTCGCTTAACTTTTTTAACATCTTCGACTGCTGGTAAATTTTCTGGTTTTACGCCTCTATTTCTAAGCATTTTTCTAACCTCAAGATTATTGTCAATGTGTTCCTTTGTTATTTGTCCTTCTCCCTTCAAATTCTTTTCAACAACATTATGACTTGTTAATTCAGTTGCAAAATCCTTAGCTTTAATAGTTAGAGTCGGTAAAAAATCAGCTAATGGTTTGTTTTCAGCAACACCAAGCTTTCTTTTCATGTCATTTGTTGAGAAGCCACCAAATAATGCTTGGTCACCCTTAGAGCGAATAATAGCAAAGCCTTTGTCATCGACACCTCGTTCATAAATAATCCCTGAAAGCTTCTTTTCGGATTTAGAGAGTTTATCTCTAGCGACAACTCTAGCTATGTCTAAAAGTCGTTTTTCAATTATTTCTTGCTTTCTTGTCTGAACTGCAAAATAAGTCTGAGCGAACGCTACCTCGGGTTTTGACGTATCGCCACTTTGAGCGATAAGATAACAAGCATATCTGGTTAAAGCAATGTTATTAATTTCACGTTTTGAGCCGCTTCCCAAATCGACCATTTTCCCGAGGTCGGCAAAATGGTCAGAAACCTTTTCCCCCGCATTTTCACAAGATGTTTTCGCTTTATCTATAACCTTTACAAAATTGTCCCATTTTGAATATGCAAAAATTTCCTGTAACTCCCTTGCACTCCAACATTCAATATTATTGTATAAGTAACTTGCATTTTCAAATTTGCCGAACAATTCGATAATTAATTCCTTTTTCATTATGCAAATTTAACGCGAATTAGCGAGTTTTTGAGGTCTGGAAAAATTACGCCCAACTCAAAAATATGCGAAAGAGTTGACATGCGGGCATGTTGCGCTATTTTTTGCAATCGACTACCAACCACGTCTATATGAAAATTGACGCAAGTTTTAAGAGGGGAAAATGGGTTTCGTCAATGCAACTGGGTTTTGGAACGTGAGCGGAGCATGTTACTGGGTCGATTCATTTCTTCACATCCCTCAATGTTGAAAAATATTTTGACAATAGGAGTGACGGTTTATAGCGTTTACATTCTCCTCCGTCTTCGTACTTATCTTGATTAGTACTACCCAGGTTGAATTGATTCTCTAATAAAATTCAAGGAAAATCAAGACCTAAATCGTCCAACGGGCTAATCACATGCAACATATCCCTATTGGTCACATGCAAATACCTGAGTGTCGTTTTTATATCATTATGACCCAGTAATTTCATAATCATCGTTACATCTGTTCCCTTGTCTAATAAATGAGTAGCAAAACTATGACGTAATGCATGTATACTGCCTTTCTTGATCACACCGGCCCTTTGCTTGGCACGATCCAATATCAATTGCAAACTTCGCGTACTATAAGGTTGACCCTCGTTCTGACCTTCAAATAAATAACCATCTTTTTCAGGCTTGTATTCTTTCCAATATTCGCGTAGCATAATTAATAATAAAGGACTCAACGCTACCAATCTATCTTTCTTGCCTTTGGCCCGCTCTACCAAAATACTCATGCGTGCACTGTCTACATTCCTTGTTTTAATGGCAACTACCTCGCTCACCCGCAGTCCGGCACTATAGGCTAACATCAGTAATACACGATGCTTAATATTGTCAGCGGCACGTATTATAGATGCAATTTCTGACTGATTAAAAAATCGGGGCAGCAACCAAGGTTTCTTTGGTCTTGGAATCTCAAAAAAAAATTGTTCCTTATGAAGCACCTGCTCAAAATAAAACTTAATGGCGTTGATACGACTATGCATCGTATTTTCTTTCAACCCTCCTTTTTCGATGCAATGTTGCAGGTATCTTTTTAACTGCTCAGGTGTTAACTCTTTTACCGATTTACTTTTTAACACCAATAACAACTGTAAAAATTCATATTTATAGGTTCTTATCGTACTGGCACTATAACATTTTAAACTGAGCGTTTGCAAGTATAGTTTCATCGCGTCTGTATTCTCGGGCGATAATGGATAAATTTGAAGTGTCTTATTTTTTGTAGTTGGAGTTGGTAAAACCATCGTTATAGTAAGTACCTGCTTCTTTTGCTGCTCCACTTTTTTTTTAAGGTCTTCTAATTGACGAATGGCTATATCTCCAAAGGTTTTCTTTAACGCATCTACACTTTCCTTTGTAAATGGCATTAGCCAACATTTATGTGTTTTAGTAAAAACGGCATTTAATTTTCTTAACACCTGATTGAAGCTTTCGCTGGGGGCTGCTTTTATAGCGATCCATTCTTTTGATCGATGCTGCAGATAACTGAGTGTAAAACTGGGCATACGCGAATGTAATAGTAGCGCGAATAAGTAAAAGCCGTTTTTTCCTTTATAATATTGTTTTTTTACTTAAATGCAGGCAGGTTCATGGTTCTATTTTGATAGAGCTGTTGTTCAATTTGGCCTATCGGCGAAAAGGCATACTAACAATTGCTTCATTGCAAAACAATATTATAGCTAATAATAAAATAAAGTAATTAGTTTTTTTAGAGAACCCCGGAACTTCAACACCTTCTTTAGCTATGATTGATGGCATGATTAGAAAAGAAATGCAACAGAGCTCAGAATTATGTTGTCCTATTCTATTGGTGGTAAAAATTAGCGGGTAAATAAAAGAATATTCTCCTATATTTACTTCAATAGCCAAAATGGTAGATATGGAGCTAAAAGGTATTTCGAAAATAGCTGCAATCGGTTTAATATGCGCTCTTTATTCTACCAAAATAGTTGCTCAATTTTCGCCCTCCGATAGCGCTTTATATCAAAAATCTATCAATAATGCGGTCGGCCTATATTTTGCATCGATTGGCGATCAGCTGGGGCTTTACAACGGCAACCAATATGTACCGTATTCCTTTCCCTTTAAGGAAGCTGGCCATCCTTTTTTTAATAAAGAAGGTTTATCAGCAGGATCTGTTGTTTACAACAAAGTCTTATATACAGATATACAATTACTTTACGACGAAGTGGGCGATTTTGTGGTATTCGCGGACCGTTTTCATCGCATAAAATTAATCAGCGAGCGGGTAACTGCTTTTACCCTTTATAATAATAATTTTATCCGCATCGTAAAAGATAGCATAAACCCCACATTGATCAATACAGGATTTTATAACCTTTTATATGAGGGCAAAATAACCTTATTGAAAAAGGAAATTAAGGCAATAAGTGAAGATATCTTGTCTACTACAGATGGAATTGTTCGGTTTATCAGAGTTAAAAAATATTACTATATTAAAAAAAATAACAACTTTTACCAGTTGAAAAGGAAAAAGGATTTGTTTGAAATTTTCAAGGACAACAAAAAAGAAATACAACAATACATAAAAACAAATAAACTGAGTTTCAAAAAAGATCGCGACAGCCTTCTTGCTAAAGTAAGTGCCTTCTACGATCAGCTAACAAAATAGTATGAAATATAGCTACTCATTTTTATTGTTCAGTATTCTCTCATTGGGTTGCCTTCAATCTTTTTCTCAAAAGGAAAATGCCGATACCGTTTCATTGAACTTAAAGGATGCACCCATTAAAATTTTTGTAAGCGAACTGGAGAAACAAACGGGATATTATTTTTATTATAATTCTGCCCAGTTTGACAGTATTACTTTTACTATTTCCATTGTAAAGCAGCCATTACAGAAGGTACTGGATCTTGTAATGGTGAACTGTCAATTTTTCTATGCTATAGATAATGATAAGCATATATTTCTAACGGGTAAACAAGGCCTCGACTTCTCTCTTCCACAAGGTTATTTTTTAGCAGGCAAGGAGAATAAAAATGCACAGAATCCCGAAGGTAATATAGAAAGAGAAGAGGGTGATGGACTAAAACCAGAACAAAGAGCAGCCCTCGAAAATAAACTGTATGAAATAGGCATTAAGACAACTATCTATACTAAAGACGTAGCTACCCTGGCGGGTTATATAGCCGATGCTAAAACCGGTGAACCAATTGTTGGTGCCTCAGTGTTTATTGAAAAATTAAAAATAGGTGTTACTACCGATCAATATGGTTATTATTCCTTATCGCTGCCACGTGGCAGGCATCTGTTAAATATTCAAAGCCTTGGTATGAAAGATACGAGGCGGCAATTATTAGTAAACAATGATGGTAAGTTGAATATTGACTTGCAGGGAACCGTTATGACTCTTAGAAGTGTAACCATTTCTGCCCAAAAAATAAGTAATGTGAAGGGCACCCGAATGGGTCTTCAAAAAATAGATATTAAAACCATTAAGCAGGTACCTGTAATATTTGGCGAGGCTGATATTTTAAGAATCGTTACTACCCTGCCCGGGGTTAAAACAGTTGGCGAGGCAAGCACCGGCTTAAATGTGCGCGGCGGCGCCAGCGATCAAAATCTAATTTTGTTTAACGATGCCACTATTTTCAATCCCTCTCATTTCTTTGGATTGTTTTCTGCTTTCAACCCCGAAATTGTTAAAGATGTAGAGTTGTATAAAAGTAGTATTCCTGCACGTTATGGCGGTAGGCTGGCCTCAGTGCTAAATATCAATAGCAGGGAAGGTAATAAAAAAAATATCACTGGTTCTGCCGGCGTTGGATTACTCACCAGCCGGCTTCAACTGGAAGGACCCCTCATAAAAGATAAATCTTCCTTTATTGTTGCGGGTCGTACCACCTACGCAAATTGGTTGTTGAACCTTTTGCCCGATCAATACAAAAACAGTAAAGCTTCTTTTTATGATCTTAATCTTAATATAACCCATGAATTCAATAAAAAAAATACGCTGTACATTACTGGTTACCTGAGCCGCGATCAGTTTAATTTAAATAGTGATACCTCTTATGGTTATGGCAATACTAATTTTTCGATAAAATGGAAACATGTATTTAATAATAAATTAAATAGCCTGATAACGGGAGGATACGACCGGTATGAATATAAAATAGCAAGCGAAGAGTTACCATTAAGCGCCTATACACTGGGTTTCGATATTAACCAAACTTTTTTTAAGGCTCACTTCAACTATTATCTTAACAGTAAACATACCGTCGACTTTGGAGTAAGTTCTATTTATTACCAGTTACATCCCGGTTCTTTTAAACCAATAGGCTCTAATTCACTGGTAGTTCCGGAGATCATTGGCAAGGAACAGGCGCTCGAGTCGGCGCTTTATATAAATGATCGTTATTCAATAAATAATTCATTTTCTTTAGAAGGAGGTATCCGGTATTCCATCTTCAATTCGCTGGGTGCGCAAACTATCAATACCTATGCCCCCGGGCTTCCACTAACGTTGAACAATAAGGTA